>JAFGKA010000498.1 GCA_016928855.1 Phycisphaerae bacterium | reverse complement strand
GCGGCGACGGAGTTCGAGAAGGTCGTTGCGGCCGATCCGGCCAATGCTCGTGCCCGACTGGGGCTGGCCCAGGCCCGCTTCTGGTCAGGCCGACCGGCGGATGCCCGGAAAGCGCTCGAGCCGGTCGTGGCGACCACGGACAACGCCGAAATCAAGGCCCTGTGGAACGAAGTGCTGACGGCCTCGGGCAACGCCCGTGATGCGCTGCAGGTCGCCGAAGAGCGTCTGCGCGAGAACCCGGACGACCCGCAGCTCCAGCGGGCACAGGCCAACCTGCTCGTCAGCCTCGGCTGCTATGGCCCGGCGATCCAGGCGTTGCGCGCCATCCACGAAGCCAACCCGAACGAAGCGGCAATCGCCCTCGAGTTGGCGCACGCCTATTTCACGGCCGACCGGTATCCCGAAGCCATTGAGATCTGTCGACGTTTCACCGAAGAAGCGGCTCCGGCCGGCATACAAGCCCGAATCCTGCTGGCGCGCTGCCTGCTGAAAGCACGACGCATCACAGACGCCGTAACCGTGCTGGAACAGATCCTGCAGGACAACCCCGGTGAACCGCGCGCCGCGCTCGGGCTGCTGACCGTGGCCGTGCTGACCCCGGACGATGCGCCAGATGTGCAACGATTGGTGACCGTGCTCATGACCACCGAGGCGCGCGAGCGGCTCGAAACCGACGACCGCGTCCGCGAATGGCTCTTTGCGCTCGTCGGCGAATTGGTATCCCGTCCCGCCACCGAGCCCTACCGCGCCCTGGCGCGTGGGCTGCTTCAGCCGCTCGCCCCCGACGCCGCGGCCGCGCCGGCCTCGCGGCTTTGCCGGCAGGCCCTGGCGCAGTACGCCGAGGACGGCCCCGAGGCCGTCGATCCGGAGATCGAGGTTCTCGTGCAGGCCATCGCTGATGACACGGTGGAGCAGCGCGAGCTGCTGGAGGCCTGCAATGTACTGTTGACGCTCTATGCCGGGCCAAAGCTTGTCTCGGTCTGCGATGCGGCACTGGCAAAGGATCCGGCGAATACGCTGATCGCACTGTATCGCGCCGAGGGGCTGGCGGTCACAGCAGAATACAAGCAGGCCCAGCAGGCCTATGAACGGGTGCTGGCGGAGCTGCCACAGTGCACGAAGGCCCGCCGCGGGCTGGCGCGCGCGTATAGTTGGCACCGGGCCTTCGACAAGGCCGAGGAAACCTACAACGCCCTGATCGAGCAGCATCCGGACGACATGATCCTTCGGCGTGAAGCGGCGCGAAGCCTGAGTTGGGACAAGAAGCTCAAGGACAGCCTCGACGCATACGACGACGCGATTGAAGCGATGGGCGAGTCACCGGCCGAGCGGATCTGGGCGGATCGGCTCGAGATCGAACGGAAGGCCAAACGGGCCCATCTCTGGATACGCGACTGCGAAGCCGTGGAGCACTACACGACTCTGCTGGAGGACCAGCCGGCGGACCTTGAAGGACGGTTCGACCTGGCACAGGTCTACGCGCGCAACCGGTTGTGGGAGGAGGCGGCCGAGCAATATGCCGAAATCCTGAATATCGACGCCCGACACCGCCGCGCCCGCGATGCCCTCTACAAGAACGGGCTGTACCATCGCCCGGAATTGACGACCGCCTTCGAATGGCTGCGCGAGGACGGTCGCGGCGACCTGGTTGATATCAATACCCGCCGACTGACCAGCACCATCAAGCAGGAGGTGGCTCGTCGCACTGACCTGTCACTCACGCACACGCAACGGTGGCATTCGTTCGAGCGTTTCGGCGGCGGCCGGCTGGACGAGCGGGAGCTGGTCGCGCGCGTGGACCACCGCTTCGACCTGCAAACCTACGGCCACATCGCCTCGGGCGTCGCGGCTCTGCCGGAAACCGAGGAGCACCATCACTACGTCGCGGACTTCGGGCTGACGCATGAGCCGACCGACTGGCTCGCCGCGACGGTCGGGTTTCAGCGCATGCCCTGGCGGCGAAACCGGATGACGCTCATGCAGGGCCTCGACCAGAACCGCCTGTACGTGCGCCTGTTCAGCAACGTCGATCCGTGGCTCGATCTCTGGGTCGAGTACGGCCATTCCTGGATCGATGACGGCCGGCTCCGGATCTCGCGGAAGGAAACGTGGCGGACGAAGCAGAACGCGATGGACGAACTGAACTGGGGAGCAGCGTATCGTTTCTCGCTGTTTCCGAAGATCCTTCAGGTGGAATACCGGGGCTTCGCCTGGTGGTTCGACGAGCGCGTGCCGACCTATTACTCGCCGGCCGGATTCGTGGTCAACACGTGGCGCCTCGCGTGGCGGCACTACCTCAACACGGATCAGTATGTCGAGCAGAAACAACTGTACTACGAAGTAGGCGTAAACGGCGGGGTCGATTCGAACGGCATCTTCGGCGGCGGCTACAATGCCGAGGTTGGCTGGGATCTCTGTCACCACTTCGGCGTGCAGGCCAAGTGGGACAGCTACTGCTCCAGCGTCTACGACGCCAATATCTTCTATATCCAGCTCACGGCGCGATTCTGAGAGCCCCTGCGGCCGGTGGGTGAACACATGTGACGGCGATGGCGCACGAAACCGCCGCGGCTGCGCTACTGACCGTTCGTGCCAGAGGCACATGCCACGGGGTGGATCGGAAACGGTCGGCGGTTACCTGGCCGCTACCGGCGGCTCGGCAACAATGCACTTCAACTCGATCAGCTTGTTGACCAGAGCCTCCTTCTTCACCGGCTTGACCAGAAACGCATCGCACTTGTTCGCCGCCGCGCGAGCAACATTGTCCGCACTGGCCGCACCCGAGACGACGATCTTCTTCGCCCGCCGGCCGCCGTTGCGTGACTCCTGCTCACACATCGCACGCAACAGAGCCAACCCGTTGCCATCGGGCATCTCGATATCGATCGCCACCAGGTCATAGGGATGGACCCGTCCCAACGCCTTCGTGAACATCTCCATCGCCTGCCTGGCGCACGTAGCGGCATCGCACTCGCCATAGGGCTTGAGCAACGTCGTCATCTTCGTCAGCGCCACAAACTCATCGTCCACAACTAGGATTCGCATACCGACCTCCGTTCCTCATCCGCCCAGGCGTGCCTTTCAACATACGCCTTCAGCCGGTCGAACTCGGAAACCATTTCATCCAATACAACCGCCAACACGTCCAGTCGTCCTTCCGTACCCATCTTTTCCATGCGACTCGCCACCTCCGCCAACGGCCTCGCTTCGAGCGTGCCGGCCCCGCCCTTGATCGCATGGGCCTCCTTCCGTGCTCTGTCCGCGTCGCCGGCCTCGATTGCCTGTCGCAGGACGCCAAGCTGCCGATCGAGCGTCTCCAGGAACTGGTTGACCACGAGATCGACCGTTTCCGGACTCCCGAACTCGTCAATCGCCACCCGATAATCGATCGGCGTGTCCGCCACGACAGCCTCGTAACTCGGCGCGGGCTCAGGAACCGGCCTGGTGGCCGGCGGCAGGTTGTCCGCCCGCGCCGTAAGCCAATGGTCCACGGTCGCCAGAAGCATGTCGCGCCGCACGGGCTTGCGAATCACCTCGTTCATACCTGACGCCATGCACGTTCCTCGCGACCCCCGGTCGGCATGCGCGGTCATGCCCAAGATCGGGATGGTCGCGCAGGTCGTCGAGCCGACACGGATGCGCTGTGTCGCCTCCTGCCCATCCATCTCGGGCATCTGAACGTCCATGAGAATGAGATCGAACGTTTCCTGCTCGCACGCCGTAACTGCCTCGCGCCCGTTGGCAACGATGCGCACGCGGTGTCCCGCCTCTTCCAGGTGCAGCCGGGCGACCTCCTGGTTGGGCGGATAATCCTCGACCACGAGGATGTAGCCCGTGCACTGGACACGGTGTGCAGCCACCGGCGTTCCCACTTCTGTCATGCCCGAGCCCGACGCCGGGGCAACCCCGACCGGCAACACAAACCAGAATGTGCTCCCTTTGCCGGGCTCGCTGTCAAAGCCGATCCGCCCCCCCATCATCTCGACGAGCTGCTTCGAGATCGTGGTGCCGAGGCCGGTGCCGCCGTACCGCCGCGTCGCGCTACCGTCCACCTGCGTGAAGCTCTCAAAAACCGCGGCCTGCTTGTCTGCCGAAATACCGATGCCGGTGTCGATGACGGAGAAGCGGAGCGTGGTCTCAGTCTCCGCGGTCACGCAGGGTTCGACGACCACACTCACCCGACCTCGCTCCGTGAACTTGATCGCATTGCTGATGAGGTTGACCAGCACCTGCCGTATTCGGAGCCCATCACCAACCACATACGGTGGCACGTCATCCGAAACGGTGAACCGCGATTCGAGCCCTTTCTCACTCGCCAACGGTTCGATCCCGGTACGAATCTCATTCAGGAGTTGCCGCAGGTCAACCGGCCGGAAATCGAGATCGAGCTTGCCGGCCTCGATCTTCGCGTGATCGAGCAGCTCGTTGATCAACTGCAACAGCGTTTCCGATTCCCGGAGAATCGTTCGCGCCTGTCGGCGCACCAAATCGTCGGTGGTGGTTCGCTGAATCACCTCAGAGAAGCCGACAATGGCATTCAGCGGCGTGCGCACCTCGTGTGATACATTGGCCAGGAACCGCGACTTCATACGACTGGCTTCTTCCGCCGCCTCCTTCGCGGCGCGAAGCGTGGCCTCGGTGGCTTTGCGTTCCGTGATATCGAGATGCGTGCCGGCGACGCGCAGCGCCCGACCGCCGGGCCCCTGCTCGACAGCCTTGCCTCGAACGAAGATCCATTTCCAGTTGCCCGCCTTGGTGCGCATGCGGAATTCAGTCTCGAAGAAAGGCCACTTGCCCTCGACATGCAACTGGAACGCTCTCTCCGCCCGTGCGCGGTCATCCGGGTGAAGCAGCCGCCGCCACGTATCGAAATGGGGCTCCAACTCGTCCAGCGAATAGCCGAGCATCTCGGCCCACCGATCGTTGAAGACGGCCTGGCCCGTGGGAACATGCACATCCCACAACCCAAGCGCCGCCCCTTTCAGTGCCAGCTCCAGACGCTCCTCGCTCTGCCGCAGCGCCTGTTCGGAATACTTGCGATTCGACACATCTTCGATCGCTACGATCGCACGCCGCTGCCCATCGATCGTCACGGGCTCGGCGTTGATGCTGAGCCAGCGATCGGAGTCGGTCTCCTCGAGTGCCCGTGCCAACTCATACTCGCCACTGCACCGGGGCGATGCGCCCGTGACCACGTCCTGCAGAGTACACCGGAACAGACAGGTCTGGCACGTCTGTCCCTGTCCACACGCATCGGGCGTCTGTGTGGCGTGCGGACAGCCAATGCCGACGCCCACCTTGTGTTCGAGAACGTCCGAAACGTGGTGCCCTGTAGTCTTGGCCGCCTGTTCGTTGGCCCCCTTGATGACGAGATCCCCATCCACCAACAGCATGCCAACCGGCGCCGCATCGAAAATCGCCTGCAGGTTCCGTTGACTCTCCCGCAATGCCTGTTCGGCCCGTCGGCGGTCCGACAAGTCCTCATAGGTTCCCAGGATGCCCACGACATTGCCGGCGACATCGCGCAGCGGGATCCGGTTCGTGTCGAACCACGCCTCTTCGCCATCGGGCCGCGTCCGACGCCGTGCGATGTGGTACTGGGCTGCGTCGGCCTCCATCGCCCGCCGATCGCGTTCCATCATGCCCTGCACCTCCCCCGCCTGCCAGGCCAGATCCGCATCGGTCTTGCCCACGATATCCGCAGGCGAGTCGTATCCCGCGTCCTTCGCGAACAACCGGTTGCAGCCCAGATAGACGCAGTTGCGATCCTTCCAGAACACACCGACGGGAATCGAGTCGAGCACCTGACGAAGCATCTGGCGCGATTCGCGCAGCGACGCCTCCGCCCGGGCTTCACGCCGCCGAACCCGCGCGACCAGCAGCGAGACAACACTGCCCAGTATGACAAGCACCAGGGTCACGGCGGCCGCGAACACCAGCGACCGGCGCGTCAGCCGCTCCTCACTCGCGTGCAACGTAGCAACCTGGTGGACCATGACAGCGCGACACCGCACAGACAGCTCATCCAACGCAACCAGCATCGACTCGTTGACAAGGTGAAGCTGCTCGGTCAGCGCCTTGGCGGCCGCATCCTGATTCTGATACGTCATCCACAGATCGAAGAAACCGTCCGCGCTGGTTGCGACCTGCTGGTTTACCTCGTCGATATGCCACGCCTCGCCAAGCAACAGCGCGCAAAGCCGGTGCGAGGCCCGGTTTACATCCTCCAGGCGATCTTTCAGGTTTGGCGAGTCACCTGCGAGATGAATAAACTCTTCCAGGGAGCCCCACAGCCGTTGCAGACTCGGGAACAACTGGTTGTCTCGCAAGTGAATCAGCAGCGATGAATCCCGCTCGAGACGCATGGCATCGACAGTTTCCACGCACGCCGTGGCGCTGCTTCGGAGGTTTCGGGCAAGCTGGGTGAAACGCACCTCCTCGCCGAGAACGGCATCGTGAACGGCATCGTGACCCAGCGCCTGCGCGTCATTGGACGCCAAGACCTCGCGCACACGGCGACGGGAGATCGCGCGACGAAGCTGGACCCGACCTTCGACCCCCTGGACGGCCTCGACGAACAGCCGGGCCGTTTCGCCGATCTCGCCGGCGGCCCGATCGATCAAGGCCTCCAGCCGAAGGATTTCGGCCCGAATATCCAGAGCCGCCGTCTCGAGCCGGTTCCACTCGGCGTTGGCGTCGCGAAACACGGTGAGCGACGGGTCGAGCCCGGTCCAGATCGAATCGGCGGTCCTGAACGCCTGCTCCACCGCGCGGTCGTGCTCGCGCATCGCCTCGATCAACGGCTGCGCATTCGACGACGCCCGTTCCACCAGCAGCCCATCCATCTGGGCGGCCCGGTGCGCCAGATGCCGCCGCAACAACAGGTTCAGCTCGTACAGATCCTGCATCTCGGCCAGCAGCGCCGCTCGCTCCCTGTCGATGCGGCGTTCCTGCGCCGCGCGCACGACCGCGTTCGCGATGTTGCCCACGAGGCAGATCGCCACGAACAGCCAGATCAGCGTTTGGATGGAATGCGATCGTCGCACCAGGTTCACCGCGTGCCCCCCCCCGGCACCATCCCGGGACCAGACGGGAACGGAACCACGACGCCGTTCTCGATTCGTGTGAACCAGACCTGATGACTGGCCTGATGGTCCTCGCGGCTGAGCGAGAGCGGCCACCCCAGGCCGAGATCGACGTCCCCGATCGACTCCAACGCATCAATGATCGACTCGCGTGAGATCGGCCCCGCGATACGCCGAAGACCTTCGACAAACAGGCGCGCGGCCACATAGCCCTCCAGGCTCAGATGCGACGGCTTCGCACCGCCGCCATACTCCCGCAGGCAGCGGCGGTAGGCCTCGATGCCCGGCGCCGAACTGTCGAAATGATCAACGACCTGCGTAACAATCACACCATCGCCACGCTCGCCCAGCGCATCCGCCAGCGAGTCACTGCCGACGAACGACACGTTCATGAAGATCGCGGTGAACGCATGCTGCCGGGCCAACTCAATCAATCGAGCACAGGGCGCATACGCGCCGATCATAATCACCGCCTTCGGCGGCGTCGCGGCATCGAGAAGCTGGGCCAGTGCCCACTCCACGTCCAGCGTGTTGCGCGCATATCGAACATGCAGCACCCGGCCAGGCGACTGGAGTCCGTGGTGCCGCAACGCCGCCAGGCCGCCGGCGAATCCGGCATCGCCATACCCGTCGCTCTGGGTAAAGAACGCGATCTCGTCGACAGAAACACCAACAGTGTCCACGAGGTATCGCACCATCGCCGATGTCTCTTCATCATAGCTGGCGCGATAGTTGATGACGTACCGGTCCGGCGGCTGACGTCGCAGGACGCGGGCGCCCGTGAACGCACCATAGAGAAGGGTCTTCTTCGCATTGGCGATGGGAACAGCCGCGATCGCCGTCGGTGTTCCGACATTGCCGACCACGGCCAGCACACCGTCGTTATCGATCAGCCGGCGCATGTTCGGCACCGTCCGCTCCGGTTCGTAGCCGTCGTCGTAGGCGATAAGGTGAATTGGACGCCCGCCGATCCCGCCCTGCTGATTCACGTTCTCGAAACATACCTCGACGCCGAGCTTCATGGTGAGCCCGAGATCGCTGTTCGGACCGGTCAACGCCGTGGACATCCCGATACGAATGGCCTCGGCTGGCTGCGATGATGGCGCTGGTACGGCGATGCGCTCCGCCCGCGCAACGGCCAGCTCCGCACCTCGCACGGCTCCGCAGAAGGTGGCCAGCGCCAGCAGTGCCGCCATGACATACCCCCGCCTGCATGCGCACATGCGGCGTTCCGCCTCAACCGCACTCGAAGCGAACCCCACCGTAGGCCCTCCAGACCAGACGTCGTGACAACATCTGTCTGCGACCGCCGAGACGAACCCCGTTCCACTGGACCGCTCCAGGCCAGGACACGGACCGAGCGGCAGACATGCCTCGAACCCCACATCCCAACATCGGCCAACGAAGACACCGGCTATACAACGGCGGACTGCAACGAGAGTTATGGGAACGAGGCAAGAGCCGGTGACCGGCGCGGCAAGCGCCAGACTCCCGGCGCTCGCCTCTCGGAGAGGTCCGAAGCCGGGGGCTGGGCAACTGCCGCGGCCGGCGATATGCTCCCTGGCTCAGCACTCATTCAGGAGGATCGTCATGAGCATGACCAGACGCGGTTTCCTTGCCAAATCCCTCGTTTCCGCCGGCGCCGCCGGTGTAGCCACCACCGCCGCCCGGGCTGTGACCCCGCTGAACGCAGTTCTCGGACTCTCCACCGGTGTCCTCGGAGCCAATGACAAAATCCGGCTCGGCCTGATCGGCTGCGGCGGTATCGCCCATGCCGACCTGGGATGCTTCCTGAAGCACAAGGAAGTCGAGTGTCCCATCATCTGTGATGTGGATGATTCCCGGATCGCGGATCTGACCGGCGTAATCGAGAAGGCTCGCGGCACAAAACCTGAAGGCGTCAAGGATTTCCGCCGGATCATCGATCGCAAGGATATCGACGCCGTCCTCGTGTGTACGCCAGATCACTGGCACGCCCTGCCGACAATCCACGCCTGTCAGGCCGGCAAAGATGTTTACTGCGAAAAGCCGCTCGCGACCAGCATCGGCGAAGGTGCGGCCATGCTCGCGGCCGCCCGGAAATACGATCGCGTCGTGCAGATGGGCACGCAATGGCGCAGCGGTCCCCACTACGCCGAAGCCGTGGATTACGTGCACTCTGGCAAGTTGGGCAAGATTCGCCAGATCCGCTGCTGGGCCTACCTCCACTGGGCCGGCGACGCCGGAAACACACCCGACGCGCCCGTACCGGATGGCGTGGATTACGACATGTGGCTTGGACCGGCACCGAAACGTCCGTTCAATGAAGCCCGCTTCCACTTCAAGTTCCGGTGGTTCTGGGATTACGCCGGCGGTCTGATGACCGACTGGGGCGTGCACCTGCTCAACATCGCCATGTGGGCCTTGAAGTACCCGACGCCGAAAATGGTGAACTGTACCGGCGGCAAGTACAAACTCGTGGACGATCTGTCCGAGACCCCCGACACACAGGTCGCCATGTACGATTTCGGCGATTACAGCCTGATCTGGGAACACCACTCCCGCGCGGGCGCCGGCCTCGAAGGCCGCGAACACGGAATCGCCATCTGGGGCGACAAGGGCAAGCTGATCCTCGATGCCCACGGGTGGGAGGTCGGCCCCATCCAGGCCGAAAAGGGCGAAGTCGAGAAGCACGAAGGCAAGAACGATGGACGACCAGCCCACGTCGGCAACTTCATCGACTGCATGCGGTCCCGCGAGCGTTGCGTCGAGGATTTCGAGGTCGGCCACCGGATCAGCACAATTGCCCACCTCGGGAACCTGGCCCTGCGGAGCGGGCGGTCGATCCAGTGGGACGCCAAGAACGGACGAGTCACGGACAACGACGACGCCAACAAGCTCCTGACCGCTCCGTACCGGGCTCCGTGGAAGCTGCCGGTCTGACAGACGAATCCGTTCATGGCCCGCAAGGCAAGCGGCCCGACAAAGGCGGCTTATTATGTCGTATATTTGCCGGCGGGCCCGGGGCCTCGTGGACATCTCGGATACCAAGCGTCCGGTATTTGCCGTGTGAACGGTCAGGGTAGAACGCTTGCGTTGGGACCCGGCTCCCTCGTATAATCGCGCGATTCCGGGCCGGTAGCCGGCCAGAGAAGAAGGGAAATCGAACACCATGCCAGAACCGTTTGACGGGAAGCGAATCCTTCTGGTGGATGACGACAGGGACACAATCGTCGCGATCGAGGCGGCCTTGGCCGACAGCGGTGCCGAGTTGCTTACGGCCAACGACGGAAACCGGGCGTTGGAGTTGGCGGAGTCAGAGAATCCCGATCTGATCGTGCTCGATCTGATGCTTCCGAAGCGAAGCGGATTGCTGGTTCTGGAGAAAATCAAGGCGAAAAAGCCGCGCGGCAGCAAGCCGTACGTCGTTATGGTGACGGGCAATACGGGCACGCGGCATCGTCAGTATGCCGAGAGTCTGGGTGCGGACGGCTACATTACCAAGCCGTTTCGGATGGATACGCTGATTGACAAGGCGAAAGCCCTGCTGAGCCAGTAGCCAGGCGCGCCCCGAGTGGCCCGTCGCCCGGAGGCGAAGCCGTGCCGGCCGCGCTTGCATGGAACCGCGGCGGCAGGTATGGTGGTGTGGGTCGAAACGTATCAGGGACTAGAGTAAGAAGGAAGACATCTTGAGCGTGGCCGGAAACGAGCCGGCTGGGTTGTGAGTATCATGGCGATAACGATCGAAAAGAAGGCTGAGATCGCCTCCTCCCATGGGCGGCATGACAAGGACACGGGGTCGGCGGAAGTGCAGGTTGCGATCCTGACCGAACGCATCACGCAACTGACCGAGCACCTCAAGACCCACAAGAAGGACCACGCGTCTCGCCGAGGGCTGCTCAAGATGGTCGGCAAACGGTCGCGTCTGTTGCGATATCTGACCAACAGCGACCGGGAACGGTATCAGAAGATCATTGCTAGCCTCGGACTCCGCAAGTAGGCTCCGCCCCCTTTCGCATCCGGGCGGATATCGATTTACATCTCTGCTTTCATGCAGCGACGGGGTGGTATGCGCGTCGGAGCCGCGTTTTCGGCATCCCGATCGGCATGCGCATACTCCGATGGCTCCCCAATACAGGAAACAATCAGGTTAACCGAGAAGGCAAACAGGAACGCCTGGTCGGCAAGTGTCGGTGATGTCGGTAGTGACGGAGAAGGTGGACGGAATTATGACGCACAAAGTAGAACGAGAAATTGGTGGTCGTTTGTTGTCGATCGAGACCGGGAAACTGGCGAAGCAGGCACACGGCGCTGTCGTCGTCCGGTACGGGGATACGGTGGTGATGGCCGCCGTGGTCCGGGCCGAACCCCGCGAGGGCATCGACTTCTTTCCGCTGACAGTTGATTACCGCGAGAAGACGTACGCGGCTGGGAAATTCCCGGGCGGTTTCTTCAAACGGGAAGGCCGGCCGACGACGAAGGAAATTCTCACGATGCGGATGACCGACCGGCCGATCCGCCCCCTCTTTCCTGAGGGCTTCAAGGATGAAGTCCAGATCCACACAATGGTCCTGTCGGCGGACCAGGAAAACGACCCCGACATCCTCGCGATGATCGGCGCCTCCGCCGCTCTGGCCATCAGCCCGATCCCGTTCGACGGCCCCACGTTTGCCGTTCGAATCGGCCGCGTCAACGGCGAGTTCATCGTCAACCCGACCCACGCACAACGCGAACAGGCGGACCTCGAACTGGTCGCCACAGGCCACAAAGATGCGGTCAACATGATCGAGGCCGGTGCCGCCGAGGTCCCGGAGGAGGCGGTCTGCGACGCCCTTCGGCTGGCCGAGGAGCAGATCCAGGCCGGCTGCGCCCTGATCAGCGACCTGGCTGCCCAGTGCGGCAAGCCCAAGACCTGGACTGCCACGCCACCGAACGAGGAACTCGTCCAAAAAGTTCGGCAGCGCGTCGAAGGCGAACTGCGAGGCATCCGCAAGGACCGCCCGAAACAGGAACGCAAGCAGGCCATCGAAGAATTCTATGATAAAGTCCTCGAAGAAATGTGCCCGGCCGACGCCACAGAGCCACCGGCCTGCTCGCGTGGCGAAATCTATAACATCATCCACGCCATCGATGAGCAGGTCTTCCGCGAGACGATCCTCGCCACCGGCGAGCGGGCCGATGGGCGCGACCTCGACACGGTCCGGCCGATCACCTGCGAAACTGCTGTCCTGCCGCGCACGCACGGCTCAGCGATCTTCTCCCGCGGCGAAACACAGGCCCTTGCCGTCGCCACACTCGGCACCGTCCGAGACGAACAGATCATCGATGGCCTCACCGAAGAGTACAGCAAGAAGTTCCTCCTACACTACAACTTCCCACCCTTCTGCGTCGGCGAGGTTCGGCGGATCGGTGCGGTCGGGCGGCGGGAAATCGGTCATGGCGCGCTCGCGGAACGGGCCCTCGAAGCCGTTCTGCCCTCGCCGGACAAATTCCCCTACACCATCCGCCTCGTATCCGACATTTTCGAATCCAACGG
>JAFGKA010000497.1 GCA_016928855.1 Phycisphaerae bacterium | reverse complement strand
GCATATTATCGCACCGCCTCCTGCAGGGCCAGGATCGCGTAGGCACTGACCAGATCCGGATTACCCTCCATCCAGCGATCCGCCGCGTTGAGCCAGCTTCCGTCGGGCTTCTGCTCGGCGAGCAGCTTGCGGCACAGATCCGCACGCCAGTCATGCGAGGTGCCGGTAATATCGACAACGACCGGTTCGCCCCAGGCGGCCAGCGCCTTGGCGAAGACGTGGAGGTAATAGTACAGGCCTTCGAGCGACTGCTTGCCGGGCATGTTCGGGTTGGCGTCGAGCGTATAGTTCGAGCGGATCCATTTCCACGCAAGTTGCACGCGGAGATCGTCGCGATCGACGCCGGCGTAGAGCATGCTCTTGAAGCCGGCGTAGGTCATCGAGCCGTAGGAGCGGAGGATCTGGTCGTCGCCGAAGGTTTCGAAGCCAGCCTTGCTTTCGCCGCCGTTGGCGGGCGTATAAATGAATCCGCCGTCGCGGCCTTTGGCGGCGAAGGGCTGGTCGTTGGTCTCGCTACACATCTGGCATCGGGCGATGAACACCAGCGCCCGCTGATAGACCGGGTCTGTCGACGGCAGGCCGCTCTGGTGAAGGGCTTCGAGCATCATCTGCGTGTTGGAGAGATCCGGGCGTTTGTGCTGTCCGTAGCCGACGCCGCCGTACCAGGGGTGCGCGGTGGTGATGGTCTTGTCGTCGTTGTCGGTCTTGTCTTCGATCCATTGACCCTGTTTGAGATATTGTTGCTGGGCCGCGATCTCGCGTTCGAGCGCCGGATCGTTCATGGCGGCCAGGAACATCAGCGCGACGCTGGTCGAGTAGTTCTTGACCGTGGCGTCGCCGTAGATGCCGCCGTCGTCCTGCTTGCTGGCCAGGACGAACTTGAGTGCGTTCCGCACGACCGGGTGGCGCGGGCCGTAGGCCGGATCCTGCACGAAGCACTTGGCAATGAGGCTGCTGATGGCCGGGTCGCTCGATTCGCCGAAGCCCTTCCAGCCGCCGTCCGGCCGCTGGCTTATCGTCAGCCGCTTCAGGCTTCGGGTAATGGCGGTATCGACCTCGGCACGGAGGTCGGCGGATACGGCCGGTCGTGTGGTGGTTTGCGTGGTGGCCGGTTCGGTGGCGCCGGGCGAGGCGACGAGGAGGATCGTGGCGAGCAGGGGCGCGGTGAGCATGGCGAGTCCTTTCGTTGCGTGCCAATGAATCACCCCCTGCCGTTCCTCCGAACAGGGGGTGAGACGGTTTCCGTATTGTATCCGATCGAATGCCTACAGTCCCTGGCTTTCGAACGCGCCGATGTCGATGAGCGGCGCGGTGCCCAAGCCGGTATCCGGGACATCGGGGTCGTCCACGAATCGCGGGTTCCCGTCGAAGTCGGTCGATGCGATGATGTCGGGAAACGCGCCGTTGTTACCGGCATCGATGCAGGGCGAACTGGCTTGGAGCTGCATGTTGCCGTAGTTGTCGTCTGCCGTGCCCCAGGCCTCGTCGGGGCCGGTGCTGGGCCACTGAACGAAGAGCGGATTCGCGTCAATGTTGCCATCGATGCCGCTCGGACCGCCCTGCACATCGCAATACGTCATCACGGCGGTGCCGAAAACTTGGCCGGCCGTGTTGTCCCACAGGATGGAGTTGGTGATGAGTGGGTTGGCCCCCTCGCGGTTGTAGATCCCGCCGCCCTCGTAGCCTTCGTTGGCGACGAATGTGCAGTTCACGATGCTCGGGCTGGCAGCGCTGAGGCTATTGAGGATGCCACCGCCGCCAAGGATACTGCCGTTGTTGCCGGAAAAAAGGCAGTTCACGACGAGTGGCGCGGCGTCCTCGTTGGACATGCCGCCGCCACCCAGGAGGGCCATGTTGCCAAAGAACTCGCAGTCGATCACGGTCGGGGTGCACGCCAGGTTGCTCATGCCGCCGCCCACGTTGTTATAGGCGTTGTTGCGCTCGAACGTGCAGTTGTTCACCTGGACGTTGCTGTAGCTGTTTTGCAGTCCCGCGCCGGCATCGCCGGCCGTATTGGCGAGGAGAATACAGTCCAGAATTGTGGTATCGACCGCTGCAACATTGATGATGCCGCCGCCGCTGTGTCCCGTTCCTGAGCCTGCTGCGTTGTAGTGGAAGCGGCAGGCTTCGACGAACGCGCTGCTGTTGTCGTTGTATAGACCGGCCCCGCTGGCGTCGACTGTGTTGTTCGTGAAGTCGCAGGCCACGATCAGCAACGAACTCCCGTTCGCGTTGAAGAGGCCGCCGCCGTTCGTGGCGTGATTGTATGTGAACGGGCATTCCAAAATCCCGACGACGCCCGCATTGGCGTCGTTATAGAGACCACCGCCACTGGCGTCGGCCGTATTGTTGTCAATGATGCAATAAGACAGGGCGAGCGTGCTGCCGTTCACGCTGGCGATCCCGCCGCCATTCATCGCCCGGTTGCCAACGAAGGCACAGTGCATGAGGCCCACAACCGCGCCATCGGCCAGCAGGCCGCCGCCCGTCAGGCCGGGGGCGTTTGCGCCCGTGATGGTGAAGCCGTCGAGTACGGTTGGTTCGACCGTGCCCGTGGCAGTGACGATGCGATAGCTGTTGTCCGACGGATCGCCTGGCTCGCCGATGTCACCGCTGAGCACCGTGTTGTTGGTCAGCGGATCGGGGTTGCGGTCGGTCAGGTTCGCCTGACCCGCGGTAAAGCCGCCGTAGATCACGACATTGGAAACCAGCGCGAACGTAGCCGACGGGTCACTCCCCATCGGATCCGGATAGTAGGTGCCAGCGGCAACCCAGATCTCGATGGGGGCGCCGGCGGTGACGGCCGGGTTGGGGCCGCTGGGCGCCGGTATTGGTGCGCCGGCAACCAGAACCAGTGCGTCGGCCAGCTCTGCGAAGGCGTTTTCCCAGCTCGTGCCGTCATTGGCGCCTTCGGCGTTGGCATCGACGTAGACAATCGGGCCGATGGGGCTGGGGCACTCCGTTGTCAAGCAGTTCGTGCCCGGGCCCTGCGGGATGCCATCCTCAGCGATACAGGCGTCGTAGGTTGTGTCTTCGCATACGCCATCCGGATAGCAGCAGGCTTCGAGCGGCTGCGGGCACGACGTTGTCGCGCAGTCGGTGCCCGTACCTTGCGGCATACCGCCCCAGTAGAAGCAATCGTCCGTGGTGAGATCCGAGCACGAGCCGTTGGCGAAGCAGCACGCTTCAGTCATCGGCGGCATGCACGACGTGGTCGCGCAGTTGGTGCCAGGGCCTTGCGGTGTGCCTTCGAAGTACTCGCAATCCCATGCCATGAGGTCGGAGCACGAACCGTCGGAGAAGCAGCAGGCTTCCGGCAACGGCGGCAGCGCGCATGACGTCGTCGCGCAGTTGGTGCCGGGGCCCTGCGGCGTACCTTCATCGGCCAGGCAGGCGGCCGCTGTCATGTCCGAGCAACTGCCGTCGAAGAAGCAGCAGGCTTCGGTCTCCGGCGGTAACTCACACGACGTGGTCTCACAGTTCGTTTCGACGCCCTGCGGCGTGCCGTCGCCGCCCTCGCAGTCGCTCGGCGGCAGGTCGGAGCAACTGCCGTCGGGGAAGCAGCAGGCTTCGGTATCCGGCGGCAGCTCGCACGACGTCGTTGCGCATGTGGTGCCAGGGCCCTGCGGCGAGCCCTCATCGGCCAGGCAGGCGGCTGCCGTCATGTCCGAGCAACTGCCGTCAAAGAAGCAGCAGGCCTCGTTGCCTGGCGGCGGTGGCGGTGGCGGTGGCGGCGGCGGGGAGTCGCAGGCGTTGGGAATGCCGTCTCCGTCCGTATCGAGCAGATCATCGCCACCCGGGCAGATGTCGCAGGCATCCGGAACGCCGTCGCCGTCGCTGTCGATCGCATCGTCGCCGGCCGGGCAGATATCGCAGCCATCCGGGACGCCGTCGCCGTCGCTATCGACGCGGTCGTCGGCGCCGGAGCAGATGTCGATGCAGTCCGGGACGCCATCGCCATCACTGTCCGTGTCGGGCACGCCGCAGCCGCAGACGCCGGGCTCGATCTTGTCCGGGTCGTCGGGGCAGGCGTCGTCCGGAATGGGCTGGCCCGAGCCATCCGTGCTCGGATCCGGAATGATATACTCAACGAGATCGCCGTCGGCGAAACCGTCGCCAAAAACCAGCGTCAGCGGCGGCGTGCTACCGCCGGTGCTGTAAAGGCCCGAACACATCAGCATCTTGGCAGCATCCGGGCCGATGATTTCCGTCGTCTCGAACGCGGTAATGTGCAGAACCGTTCGGTGGACCTCGACATCATCCACGTAGAACAGGATCAGCACATTCGCGGCGACGCGGCTTTGGCTGACGACACGAACCGAGACCGAGCCGACCGCCTCGGGCACGATGGCACCAATCGGTGGTACGCCGTGGGCATTGTCGAAGATGTCGCCCGCGCCGGGGCCGAAGAGGATGTCGAGAAAGCTGCCTTCACCATCGTCCTCGGGCCCGCTGGCCTGCGGTACGCACCCGACGATGATCGTGGACAACACGATGAATCCGATAAGACGCTTCATGGGTCTCGCCCCCGCTTGGGTTTCTGCGCCATCCATGGGGTGGTTAGACTCCAGGGGGCCGCGCTTGTGAACCGTACAGCATGGTTCGGCATGCCGCGGCCGTACCCCTTGCGATGTGCGTTTCCGTGCCGAACACCGGCCGGAAAATCGCCACGTGTGCCGGTCTCGCTCCTACAAGGGTACGCGAATTTATGGAGCCAAGTCAACTTCTCCGCCACGTCCGGGAATAACGCCGCGCACAGGCATTCAAATGGGGCGGAACGCCGGTCGTCCCATCACGCGCCGCGGCGGCCGTAGCGGATGGCCTGCTGAAGCCAACCGAGTCGTTCGGGGGGGGTGAGCCCGTATTCGCCGAGTGTGACGCCGACCACGCCAAGCGCGGCCGCACGGCCGACGGTGCGGACGAGCGCGGCGGCGTCGGGTGTGACATCGTTGCTCGCGTCGAGGATCGGGTGGATCCGATCAGCCGCGCCCGTTTCGGTGAGGGCACATGCCACGAGTTGTTCCATCGCGGCCTCGTCGCTCCTGGCCAGCGGGACAGTCATGATGGCACAGCGGGATGCTACGCGCGTCGCGTCGGCGCCGGTGATGACGGTGTTCTCCGGCCGGCGAGCGGCGAGGGGCGCGGCGCTGGCTTCCTGGAGCCGGCCGACCAATTCGATGATGCGATCAGCACGCCATGTGAGCAGGTGGCTGATCGGCTGACGGCGTTCGAGATAATCGTCGAGATTCTGCGCGTCCGACGCGCCGCCGGCGCGACAGATCGCGTCGAGGTCGGTACGTGTGAAGCGTTCGGCGGCGGCTACGTCGATGCCGTCGCGCGCAGCGAGCTGCCGGCAGGATTCGCAGAAGCACAATGACAACAGCAGCGTGCCGACAGCGCCGGGGTCGAAGCCGATCCGACCGTGTGCGCGTGCAGCGCGCCAGTCGGGAAAGGCGTACGCGTCGATCTCGATTGTGGCCACGGCGTAGGTGCGTGTCACGTCTTCGACGATCGCGCTCAGGTACGCGTGGACATCGAGGTTGGCCGGGCACAGCCACGTCGGGCTCATTGAGCCGAATACGTCCTTGACCGCGAGCGTCGGGTTGTGCGCGATCGTGGCCGGGCTGTGGCAGCAGGTGATCCGGCCGTGCAGCGCGAGGTCGCGGCCGTGGCACGTTTCGGCGAGCCTGGCCAGCGGGTTGCGTTTGCGCAGCCACTCAGCGACGACGGGCTTGGCGCGGGTGCCGCGGGAGTACTGCACATCGGGCTGGAATTGCAGGCCGCCGGCCGAGTGGAACCAGCGGGGCTCGATGCCCGCACGCGGCCGAAACGCGTCAACCGGCGGGCACGCCAGCGGAATGCGGATGCCCGCGGCACCGAGCTCGCCCTGGATCACATCCAACGCGCAATCGAGCCCCTCATCTTCGAGATCCCCAAGACAACAGGCGATATCGGCTTCAATCGGCATTCGTATGGACTCCACAACGGTGCGGGCACTGCGATCGTTTGCCGTGCCGGCCGCCGGATGGTTCGCCGATCCGCCGGGCTTGTCAAGCGCGGCGATCGCGTCCGGCGGACGGCGGGCGGGGCCGTAACATGGTGGCGTGCCCGGGTTTGCAGCCTGCCGGCCCCACGGTTCGTTCGCGATGCGAGGCCTGCGCCAAGCGGTACCGGGGGGGGGCGAAGCCACGGAACCGGGCTGGAATCGCGACTATTCTTGGACTTGGCGGGTCGTTTTGGTAAGATGGAACCTTCACCGGTGCGTCCGGCCTGCGGAGGAGGCTTGGATGCACGCCGTCTTGACCTGTAACTCGGAGGAGGCAGAAAGATGCGGAAGAACCTCACGCTTGCGGTGGCGCTTATGGTCTGCGCGCTGACGACCGGATCGCTGTTCGGGGCCGAAGTCGATGCGACCTGGATTGGCGGGACGGGCAACTGGGGCGAGGCTGCCGATTGGGACATCGGCGTGGTCCCGAGCAATGGTACCGACACGTACAGCGTGTTCATCGACGGCGGCGATGCAGCTTCCGCATCAGTCGTGACGTTGGATCTGTCTGCAACGATCGACACGTTGAGTGTCGATCTAGACGATCGACTGGCGATTGCTGAGAGCCGGAGTCTGGCGCTCGTGGGTAACTCCATAGCGAACGCCGGGGCGATCGAGATTGCCAACACGGGCCGCTTGTGGCTCGGCAACACATCGTTCACGTTCAGCGGCGGCGGGTCGATTGCGTTGATGGGGCCGGACGCGAGGATGAGTGTAACGGTCGCCGGTGCCCGATTGACCAACGAGGATCACGTCATCCAAGGCTGTGGGTTCGTTGGCGAGGGTAACCCCATGGCGCTGACCAACCGCGGAACCATCGATGCAAGTGCCTGGGACGGCAACGTGCTGGTCGTGGAGATCCTCGGCGAGGATAACGTCAATACCGGCACGTTGCGGGCAAGCGGTGGCGGCGTTCTGGAATTGCATGCGACGCTGCTCAACTTGGGCGGGACGATCGAGGCGCTTGATGGTTCGCGCGTCGAGCTGCGCAATAGTGACATTCAGTACGGTACGTTCACTACGGCCGGCACCGGCGCG
>JAFGKA010000496.1 GCA_016928855.1 Phycisphaerae bacterium | reverse complement strand
TCCAGCAAATTGCGCGGGTAATCCTCTTCCATCCCACGATACACTACCGATGGTATGCACTGGAGTCAACTGAATACCCCTTTTCCGCAATCGGGGTACCCGCGGCCCCGAACGGAACAGGTACACGCGGCCTTAAGATGACGGCCAACAACAGCGGCGGTGTGTTCTCGGGGTTCAGCGTCTCGCCGAACGGGCAGAGCTTCGCCGGCGACTACACTGTATCGTTCGACATGTGGTAGAACTACGTCGGCCCGCTCGGCGCCGGCGGCAGCGGCACGACGCAGCTTTCGATGTTCGGCGTTGGTACCGCAGGCAACGTCGCCGTCTGGGCGGGCAGCCTTAAGGAGAGTGTGGCTTTCGGCGTGACGCTCGATGGTGGCTCGGCATCGGACTTCCGGGCGTATTCATCGGCGGCGGGCACTTCGTACCCGAGCGGTGATCCCGTCTACAACGCCCCGAGCACGAACGGCAGTGACCCCTACTACGCCGTGTACACTAGCCAGTCGGCGCCGGCCGCACAGGTCGGCCTCTTCGCAGGCCAGATCGGAAGCACTGACCTCGGCGAAACCAGCTTCCGGTGGGCCAGAGTCGAAATCGCTGTCTCGGGCGGTTTCGCCACGTGGTCGATCGACGGCACACCGCTGGCTACGATCGACCTGAGCACCGTGACGCTCGGTGGAGGCAACATCTTCTTCGGCCATGGCGACACGAACGGGAGTTCGTCGATCGATCCGAATGACTACCTGCTGAACGTAACGCTGATCGACAATGTTGAGGTCGTACCTGAGCCGGCTACAGCCATGCTGCTCACATTCGGCAGCGCATTCGTTCTCCGCCGGCGCCGCCGTTAGACATTCGGCAATCGACCGTATCCAATACAGAGCATTGAAGAGCCCCGCCCATCCGACGGGGCTTTTCTTTGGCGCACGCCGGCGCCGGGCAACCGTCAACCCCGAACGGGAGCTGCGCGATCAACCTGGAGGCCAGCTCGCGTAGTGATTCCTTGTCTTGCTTGTTTTGCCAACGATGCGGCCAGGCGGATGGACGAAGCAGTCCAGGCAGGCTACGGGGATGTGCCCCCAGACAGCGATTGATCCCGCCGGTCTCCGCTGCCGCGAGGCGCTTGACTCGGCAAGGGGGCTGGTTATCGTAGGCCCGTCGGTAACCGGGTGTGTCGTGGTTGCTGGTGGGGTTGTGGCAGCCAGGGAGGAAATCATGCTGCGACGGATCGTGCTTCATGCCGGGTTGATTACTGTGATGGCCATGTTTGTCGGCTGCCAGAAGCCGACGACCGACGAGGCGACCGCGCCGGAACAGACGCCAGAGCCCGTTGCGCGGGACACCCGGCCGCCAGTCGCCGAGAGTCCCGCGCCCGCTTCGGCCGAGACTGCAAGCCCCGAACCGCCCGCTGCGGCCGTCGCCGCACCGCCGGCCAAGCCGATCGAAGGCACGGCCGAGCCGCTCCCGAAAGAGAATTACGTACCCGACCCGCCGGAGAGCCCGCGCGTCCACGTGGTTCAGACCGGCGAGACGCTTTATGAACTGGCCCGGCGATACTACAATGACCAGCGACAATGGCGTCGAATCTACGAAGCGAATCGGCAGCGGATCCAGGACCCCAACGATATCCGCGCCGGCATGAAGCTGATCATCCCGTAGGCCGTCCCGCGAGCTTCCTTCAGCGACCGGTGCAGTTCCTCAAGGGCGTCGGCCCAAACCGCGCCAAGCTGTTTGCCAAGCTGAAGATAGAGATCGTCCAGGATCTGATCGCCCATTTCCCGTTCCGCCACCAGGTCCAAGGGGCCCCACAACCCATCAACACGCTTACGGCAGGGGAATCCGCGACGGTGATCGGCCACATCGTCGACGCCAAGCTGACCGGTCGCCGCTGGAAAGAGTCGGTCCTGGCGCTCATCGAGGATGAGACGGGCGAGTGCGAGATCCGCTGGTTTAACGCCGCGTACATGATCGATCGGCTCGCGACGATGCGGCGCAGGCCGGTGCGCGTGCATGGCCGCGTGCGAGATGTGGACGGAGTCGCGCAGTTCGTCAATCCTCGGATCGAGCCGGCGGAGGACGCGGCCTGGCTCGGCGCCGACAAGGACGCCGATGCTCGCACCGACACGGGCAAACCCTCCGGCCGCGCCCTTCGGGCGAGAACAGTCGAGCAGGTGAGCAGTGGAGCAGTAGAACGACATGCGGGGGGAGGCTGCTGCGCCGGCCCTTCTTCGGGCCTGCCCATGCCACCCGCCGAGGGATCCAGGCAGAAGGCAGAAGGCAGAGGGCAGAAGCAGACTTCGGACCAGCCCACGCGGGGAGCTCATAGTCCGGCGGCGGAAAAGGAACGGCTTGAGCCCGTCTATCGCTCGGTCGAGAAGCTGCCGAGCCGCGCGATTGCCGGCGTTGTGCAGCAGGCATTGCCGCAGGCACTGCGCGAGGTGGAGGAGCTGTTCGACGACGCGTATCTGTCCTCGCGCACGCTGGCCCGGCGCCGATCGGCGATCGAGCGCATGCACCGACCCACGTCGCTCGATGATATCCCGATCGCACGGCGGCGCATCGCGTACGACGAGCTGTTCCTGATGCAACTCGCCATTGCAATGAAGCGGAACCACACGCTGACGGTTGATCGCGCGATTGCGCTGCCCTCCTCGGACGCGATCGATGCCCGCATCCGACGGCGATTCCCGTTCACGATGACCTCGGCTCAAGGCCGGGCCGTCCGCGAAATCGCCGCAGACCTGGCGCGGCCGCGGCCCATGAATCGCCTGCTACAGGGGGATGTTGGCAGCGGCAAGACCGTCGTCGCGCTCTACGCGGCGCTTGTGGCTATCGCCAACCGCCAGCAAAGCGCGATCATGGCGCCAACCGAGGTGCTGGCCGAGCAGCATTTTCACAACGTCGAGAAGTACCTCGAAGGCAGCCGGGTCCGTCGTGTCCTGTTGACCGGCCGTACGACAGCCAAGCAGCGGACCGCCGCCCTCAAAGCGATCGACGCCGGAGAGATGGACCTTGTGATTGGAACGCAGGCACTGCTGGAGAAGGACGTTACATTCCGCTCGCTCGCCCTGGTAATCGTCGATGAACAGCACAAGTTCGGCGTCGCACAGCGCGGCACCATCCGCAGCCGCGGCGCCGCGAACGTCCTGCCACATTACCTCGTGATGAGCGCTACGCCGATTCCGCGAACGCTGTCCATGACGGTCTTCGGCGACCTGGATGTTTCGATCCTCGACGAGCTGCCGCCGGGGCGACAACCGACGAAGACATTCTGGGCGGGGCCGAAGGGCTATGCGGATGTCTGGACGATGGTCAAGCAGCGGCTTGCGGCCGGTGAGCAGGCCTTCGTGGTCTACCCGCTGGTCGAGGAATCCGCGACGATGCCGCTACGTGCGGCCACGCGCGAGGTTGAGCATATCGCCAAGAACGTCCTGCCCGATTCGACCGTCGACCTGCTGCATGGCAAGATGACCGGGAAGAAGAAACAGGAAGTCATGGAGCGCTTTGCCCGAGGTGAAACTCAGGTTCTGGTCTGCACGACGGTCATCGAGGTCGGCGTGGACGTGCCCAACGCAACGGTCATGGTAATCCAACATGCGGACCGCTACGGGCTGGCCGCGTTGCATCAGTTGCGGGGGCGCGTAGGGCGGGGCGATCGGCCGGCCGTGTGTGCGCTGCTGGCTGACAAGGCCGGGCCGCTGGCCCAGCGCCGGCTCGGCATCCTCTGTGCGACCACCGACGGCTTTCGCATCGCCGAGGAGGACCTCCGGCTGCGCGGTCCGGGTGAGATTCTCGGCACACAACAGCACGGCTGGCCCGAACTCAGGGTGGCAAACCTGATCGACGATGCCGACCTGCTCGACTTGGCGCAGCGGGATGCGCTGACACTCGTGCGCAAGGATCCGAAGCTGGCCGCCCCAGCGAACGCCGCACTGCGCCGCGAGCTGATCGCGAGGTTCCGGCACCGACTGGCATGGATCGACGTCGCCTGATACGATGCCCCGCAGAAACAGGTACCCTTGTGGGATGCATCCCGATTGCTGTGAGCGAGAGACCGCGGGCGGACGGCGAACACGGGCAGCCCCGCCGGCCTGAAGGCCTCTCCCGACGTACGCCGGGACTCATGCCACCCGTTCCAGGAAGCGACCTACGCTGCGGAGTGAGCGAATGCACGGACTGGATGATCTCAAATACAACGACGCCGGACTGATCCCCGCCATCGTGCAGGATGCGGAGACTGGCCAAGTCCTGATGATGGCGTACATGAACCAGGCGAGCCTGGCGGACACGATCCGCACCGGCCGAACGCACTTCTGGTCGCGGTCCCGCAAGAAATACTGGATGAAAGGGGAGTCCTCCGGCCATGTGCAGGAAGTCGTCGGCATCTATACTGACTGTGACAAGGACACGCTGCTGATCCAGGCAAGACAGACCGGCGCGGCGTGCCATGAGGGATACAAGAGCTGCTTCTACCGTCAACACCAGGCCGACGGCGAGTGGACGGTCATCGCCGAACGCCTGTTCGATCCGGATCAGGTCTACGGCAAGAAGTAGCGCGTTGCCCGGATAGCTACCCGATGGCCCATCGTGATCCGATGACAGCGGTTTCAGGCCACACGATTTCGCCCTTCGTGCGGCGTCCCGCGCATCCATTCCGGACGCTGCTGTCGCGTGTCCTGATGGTCGCGGTGACGGCCGCCGTCTTCGGGCTGATTCTCGAATACGGCTTCCACGAATCGCCGCTGCCGCACGACGTGCTCGTGGCCATCGAGGTGTTCGCGATCGCCGTGTTCGTACTCGAGCGGTTCTCGCGTCTGATTCCGTTGTCCGGCGCGGCCGCTCAGCTTCGTCGCAATGGGCTCGATTATCTCCTGATCGTCGCAGGCGCCGTGGTTGTCGCGGCCGAGTGGCAACTCTATCGCCAACCCGTGCGGCGCGTCGGCACCGTATACCTCATCACGCTGCAGGCTGCGCTCGTAGCGAGGTTTGCTATTGGCCTGTTTCAACTGCAGATCAGCGTAGCCAAGCAACGGCTGCAGCCGGGCAAGTTCATGGTCGGCAGTTTCCTCGCGGTCATCCTGATCGGGGGGCTGCTGCTGTCCTTGCCAACCGCGACGAAACCGATCGTGGCCGGCGAGAAGCCGCACCAGTGGCGCGACCACGTCATCAACTGCGTTTTCACTGCCACCAGCGCCACGTGCATAACAGGCCTGGCGGTTTATGACACAGGCAACGATTTCACGTTCCGCGGGCAGGTGATCATCCTGATCCTGATCCAACTCGGCGGGCTGGGCATCATGATCTTTGGTACGGTCGTCGGCCTGCTGATCGGCCGACAGATGAGCCTGCACGAATCGCTGGTCATGCAGGACATGCTCAGCCACCAGACGCTCGGGCACCTGTCGCGCATGGTCAAGTTCGTTTGCCTCGTGACGTTCGCCGCTGAAGCCGTGGGTGCGGCCATGCTGTATCCGATGTGGAACGAAGCCGACGTCGCCAATGGTGGTCGGGTATTCTGGAGCGTGTTTCATTCGATCAGCGCGTTCTGCAACGCGGGGTTCAGCCTCTCGCCGACAAGTCTCGTGCCGTACCGCGGCTGCTGGCAGGTCTATGGCGCGATCATGCCGCTGATCGTCCTCGGCGGGCTGGGCTTTCCCGTCCTGCACGAACTCTGGACGCGAACCACGGCGGGGCTGCGTTGGCGACTGCACAGGCGGTTCGCCGCATGGTTTGGCCACGCCGTACCGAGCCGCCCCCGCCGATCCACGTATTCGCTTCACACCAGGCTCGTCGTGACGACCAGCGTGCTCCTGATCATCGGCGGCGCCGTGTTGCTCTGGTTTGCCGAGACGCCGACACGATGGAACAAGCAGCATCGCACACGCATGAACGACGTTGTGGAAGTGAAGGCTACGCCGGACTGCATGAGCGCCATGCCCGCCGATGAGCGGCTTGCCGCGGCGGTTTTCCAGTCGATCACGGCCCGCACGGCGGGCTTCAATACGGTGCCGATGGATGAACGGTCGATTTCGCCGGCCTCTCACTTCCTGCTGTGCCTGCTGATGTTCATCGGCGGCTCGCCCGCGTCGACAGCAGGGGGGATCAAGACCGTCGCCTTGGCCGTGCTGTTCGTGGCCGTGCGATCGACGCTTCGCGGGCGGCCCGGCCCGGAGGCGTTCCGCCGGAGCATCGCACAGCCGATTGTCGCCCGTGTCGCCGTGATCACCGTCCTCATGTTCGCCATGGTCTCGCTCGTGACCGTCCTGCTGTGCTATTTCGAAAATGCGTCCCTGCGCCAGCTCGTCTTCGAGACGATCTCCGCAAGTGGAACCGTCGGTCTTTCGACGGGGATTACACCGAGTTTGACACGGGCAGGGCGGTTGCTGATCATACTGGCCATGTTCGCCGGGCGTATCGGCCCGCTGACGCTGCTGGTGGCGCTGGCGAGGCGACAGCGTTCCGTGCGATACGACTACCCGGAGGAGCAGCCGATTATCGGCTAGCCAAAGCGCATGCCACGATTTGCCGTCATCGGACTCGGGCGATTCGGCTCGCGGCTGGCGAAGGAACTCACCAACGCCGGCGCCGAGGTCATCGCAATTGATCTTGATCGGCAGCTCGTCGAGGATCTGCGCGACGACGTAACGCTGGCGATCCGGCTCGACAGCACCGACGAAAACGCGCTGCGCATGCAGGGCGTCGATAAGGTCGACGCGGCCTTTGTCGGCATGGGCGACGATTTCGAAGCCGCGGCCCTGACTACGGCCAATCTCAAGGCGATCGGCGTGCCGCGGGTCATCAGCCGCGCGAAGACGCTGGTTCGCGGCGAGATTCTGAGCCGTATCGGCGCCGACACCATCGTCAACCCGGAGCGCGAAACGGCTATCCGATGGGCCCAGCGACTCATGATGCCCGAGCTGCGAGACTACGTGGAACTCGGCGAGGGCCACGGCCTGGTCCAGCTCGCCGCCCCGAAGGCCTTCCACCACAAGACCCTTTTGGATCTTCACTTACGTTCCAAGTTCAACGTTCTGCTCGTCGCAATCCGACGAACGGTGTCCGTTAGGACGGGCGCGACGAGCGGCACGGCAGAGAATGCCATCGTCATCATCCCGGCGGCGGACACGACGATCCTGCCCGAAGACGTGCTCGTGCTGGTCGGCTCGAACGAAGCCCTGGCCCAGCTCTCCGAGGCGTAGGCGGCTCTGGTTGCGCGAGGCCCGCAGCCAGGACACCCGGGCTTTCACGCTTGACATAACTCGTTCGCCAAGCTATAGATAACGGCTGGTTTCAGGGCTTCGGGGTTCAGGGAGCGAACCGTAGAGGCCTGTTGGCTGTATAACCTTCAAGCCGAGACCCGACGGCAGAGCGCGGCGGCGGTGTGGCCGTGTCATGGAGGACAGGCTGGGCGAAATGCCCGAGAGCAACGGGTGGAAGATCCGACCCAAAGCACGGGGAGGCGCGGTATGATTGCGCACATGTATGATGCAGCGCGGGCGCGGCGGATGCGCTGGGCTGGCCGGCGCCACAGGAATGGCTTCACGTTGATCGAGTTGCTGGTTGTCGTATCAGTGCTCGCGATGTTGATCGCGATGTTGCTGCCTTCGTTGTCGGCGGCAAGACGATACAGCCAGCGCACCGTTTGTGGCACAAATCTGCATAGCATCGGGCTGGCGATCCAGGCGTACCTCAACGCCAACCGGGACTATTATCCGGTCATCGCATCCTGGCCACCGCTGGAAGAGGATAAACCGACCATGTTCGATGCGCTGCGGTACGAAGTTGGCGCCTCGACCGGGGCGACGAAGCACGAGGTGTTCCGTTGTCCGTCGGACCGGAACATCGACGGCGATCTGACGTTGACGAAGCCCACGTATTGGGAAGCAGTCGGCACGAGTTACCAATGGAACACGTGCTTCGATGGGGAGAAACTCGGGCTGGATATCCTCACGCGCAAGCCGACGGCGAGCAGGATCGGCGTGGGCATGACGATATCGGCCACACCGCTGATGCTGGATTACAGACCGTTCCATCATTCGGATCCGGATCGTACCGGTTCGGTCATGGCGCTGTACGCCGACTTCCATGTTGAGCCGGACAAGGAATCGATCAAGAAGAGTGGATAGCCCTGACGGCGCGGTCCGCCGATCGGCCGGTCGCGATATCTGGCGGACGCGTGACGCGCATCAGGCCCTGCAAGGAGACCGAAGCAATGGCATCGGGTGGAACGACGACACGGAAGTCACACAAGAAGCAACGCCAGCACCGCGAACTCTCCGCCTCGACGAAGAAGGCGCTGCTGGCCGGCGGTATTGGCCTGGTTGTGCTCGTTGGTGCCGTTCTGGCGTTTGACATGCTGACCGCACCACCGGAGCCTGATCTGCAGATGGCCACCGCCGAAGAGGTCTCGGGATTCCTCGGGCATCGGCGAGGCTTCGCACGCTTGTCCTTGGAGGAGCGGGAAGCGTTTCTGGGCGAGGTGGCGCAACGGTGCGACACGCCGGAACGTATTCAAGCGCTGAGTCTGGCATTGAGCCATCTCTCCTACGAGGAACGCCAACAGTTCCTCGACGCCACGTTTGAAATCACCAAGGACAAATTCCTCAAGGCCGCCGAACAGTACACACGCACGCCCAAGGCTCAGAAGCGACAGTTCGCGGACCACTCCCTCAAGCAGCTCCAGACGCTTCAACAGAAGCTCTGTGGAACGCCGCCCGTCGGCGGACCGCCTCGCGAGGGCAGCCTGGCCAGCGCGTTCCAGGACCATTTCCCCGACAAGAGCGAGGCCTGGATCAAGATGGTGGTGGCGCGCACGACGCCGGCGGAACGGGCCCTGGCCAAGCCATTCATCGACGACATGGTCGAACGGGCGGAGCGCACCCAGCTCAACCGCCGAGAGCAGGTTCGCTGAGCGACCGAGTCGCCAGACGCACCTTCAGGCCGGAAGATCCGCAGTGCTTGTGCGGATGGCACTGTCGCGAACAAACAGGTGAGTTCCGTGTCGGAAGAGGTAGTCATCATCGGCGACGGCGCGATGGGGACGCTCGCGGCGCTGCTGTTGGATGCCAACGGACATTCCGTCACCTGGTGGGGCTATCAGGCGGAATATATGGCAGAGGTCGCTCGGCGACATGAGAACCCGCGCTACCTGCCCGGCGTTCCCGTCCCGCAACGTGTTCGCGTGACCGGCGACGATGCAGCTACAGGCGGCGCAAAACTTGTCGTCTGGGCCGTCCCCTGTCAGTTCACCCGCCGCGTGGGTGAACGGCTCAAACCGCACCTCGCCGCCGAGACGGCCGTCTGCAGCGTCACCAAGGGCATCGAGAATGAAACACTGCTCCGGCCGTCGGAAGTCCTCGCCGCCGTGCTCGGACCGCGTCCGATCGCCGTGCTGTCCGGGCCGTGCATCGCGCCGGAAGTGGTGAAGGGGCTCCCGGCCGCCGTCGCCGTCGCTGGTGAGTCGTCGACGCTGACCGAACATGTGCAGCGCATTCTCACTACGCCGTGGTTCCGCATTTACACCAACCCGGACGTTGTCGGCGTCGAACTCGGTGGGGCGACGAAGAACGTCATCGCGCTGGCGGCAGGCATGATCGATGGCCTGCAGGCCGGCGACAACTGTAAGGCAGCACTGCTGACCCGCGGACTGGTCGAGATCACGCGGCTGGGCGGGGCGATGGGGGCCTCACGCGAAACGTTCGCGGGGCTGGCCGGCCTCGGCGACCTGGTGACGACGTGCATCTCGCCCGTCGGGCGGAACCGCAGCGCTGGTGAGCAGATTGGCCGCGGCCGAACCGCGGCGGAAGTCGAGCAAGCCACCGCGTCCGTCATCGAGGGCATCGCGACCACGCGCAGCGTTATGGCACTGGCCCGCCGGCATCGGGTGGAAATGCCGATCACCGAGGCAGTCCATCGCGTGCTCTTCGAATCGCTGCGGCCAGGCGACGCCATCGCCGAACTCATGGCCCGGCAGCCCAGGCCGGAAGTAACCCGCTGACGACGGCTACGGGCGAATCAAACCACCGCCGGCAACCGATCGGACCTGCCAGACCGCCGGCGTCATCTCCCGCGGGCGATAGTACGCATCCGTCAGCGCCTTTCGCACGCGCGTCGCGGCATCGCGTTGCGCGAGCACCATGACGCAGCCACCCAGACCGGCGCCGGCCAACTGCGCGCCGTAGACACCTGGTACAGCCCGTGCGATGTCCACCAGCCGGTCGATGTTTTTCGTGCTGCACGCATACTTGCCGACAAGGTGGTGGAGGGGCATCCCGTTCGAATGGATTCCGCCGGAGGCCGCGACGAGGGGGCCGGCCAGTTTGCCACTCACCCGGTCGCCATCGTGCGAAAGCTGCATGAGTTCCCCGAATGCCTCCAAATCGCCCTGTTCGAGCTGGGCCGCGGCGATCCGGCTTCGTTCGCATTCCCCGACGCCGAACGCCACGACTTCCCGAATCGTGTACTCGCCCGGATCCTCGTGCGACGAAAAAATCCGCTCGACAAGGTCGGCGTAGCCGGCTCCAAGCTCACGCTGAATCTGCCGGCGGGTGATCCGTTCAGGCAGATCGCCCAGCAGCGCAAACGTCCGGCCGGCGTCGACGCCGAGCGCCGTCGGGAGCAGGTCTCGCACGTATTCCAGACGGCTGGCCAGCCGCGGATGCCGCTTCTTGAGCAACAGCAGCCCGAGGCGGTAGTTGGCCACACGCTCGTTGAACCGATCGCGCGCGCCTGCGCTCTTGACGGCATGTTCACCGCTGTAGGCGATGAGCACGGCGGCGCGCTCGGGAATCGGCACGTATTGCGACACACGAAACGGATGAAACTCCATGCGGGCTGCGAAGCCGGCGCGAGCCAGGCGAATCGCGGCCTGGTCGCTGCTACCGCCTCGTGATCCGACGAACCACTCCGCCTCGCCGCACCAGTTCACCAGATCCGAGGCCGGGGCTCGAATGCCGTTGACTGCCGCGACCGCCTCCATCGATGCGACGACCATGGAGGAACTGCTCGATAAGCCGGCGGCCATGGGCACGTTTCCATGCACGGCCACGTCCATTCCGCGCAGCCGCCGGTTCGGCAGCCTGTATTGCTGGTAGATCGCCACCGCCAGCACGTAGTTGCTCCAGTCGCCTGCAGTCGACGCCAGATGGGCACGGACGGCCTCGCCATCGACGAATGCGAGCCAGTCATTGACCGCCGCCACCGTGGGGCGCCAATCGCCGAGGAGGAGTTCACGGAAGGGAAACGCCACCGGCTCGGTGTTCACAAGGCGAATCACACCGTCCTTGCGAGGCGCCACCGCCATTACGACTTCACGATCAAGCGCCATGGCATGCACGTGGCCGCCCTGATGATCCACGTGGCGGCCCATCAGGTTCACGCGCCCCGGTGCCCGCACCAGGAAGCACCGGCGATCCCGCCCGTGCGTCCGCGCGAAAAGCCGAACCACCTTGCGAAGGTCACGAATGCGTTCGGCGATGAGCGGTCCGCCAACACCGTAGGTCCGTTCCACGAGCCGCCGGCCGGTCAACGATGCCGGGGTCAGGATACGAAGCCATTGTGCCGGGGTCCGTGTGTAGCTCGCCAGTTGCTTGTCAGCCGCCGTGAAATCCGTTGCGGCACGTTCGACGCGGCG
>JAFGKA010000065.1 GCA_016928855.1 Phycisphaerae bacterium | reverse complement strand
TGCGCAGCCTCTTCGGCCTCGATCCCGTGCGATCCGGCCGCATCACGGTCGTGGCCGCGGGGCGCCAGCCGATGACGGACAGCGGCGCCTCGCCGAGGCGGCGGCTTGCACAGGGCATCGGCCTGGTCAGCGAAGATCGCAAAACCGAGGGCCTGGCCCAGCCCTTGAGCATCGCGGACAACGTTACGTTGTCTCGCCTGAGTTCAATCAGCCGGTGCGGCGTGCTGAGCCTCTCGCGGCAGCGCCAGGCCGCTCGCCGATGGATCGAGCGTCTCGACATCCGTACGGCCGGCCCGTTGCAGGCTGTCTGGCACCTCTCCGGCGGGAATCAGCAGAAGGTGGCCATCGCGCGGCTTCTGCATCAGGATGCCGACATATTGCTGCTCGACGAGCCGACCCGCGGCATCGACGTCGGGGCGAAGGTGCAGATCTACCGGCTCATGGGCGAACTCGCGGCGGCGGGCAAGGGCGTGCTTTTCGTCAGTTCCTATCTGCCGGAACTGCTTGGCGTCTGTGATCGGATCGGCGTCATGAGCCGTGGCCGCCTCGTCGAGGTTCGCCCGACCGGCAACTGGACCGAGCAGCAAATCATGGCGGCGGCAACAGGAGGCGAGACATGAGCGGCGGCCGAGGCATGTTGGATACGCTGACCAGACCCTCCGGCGTTCGCCGTGTGCTGAACGCCGCCGGCCCGTTGCTGGGTCTGTTCGTGATCGTCTTCGGCTTCGCGGTGGCTTCACAGGTTAAGAACGGTCTCGATGAACACCGGCTTCTCGTTCAGCGCGCCGAGCGGCAGGCGAACCTCGGCCTGGATGTCGATCCGGTCCCGTCCAAGTGGGCGCTGATCCGACAGCAGGAGAACCGTTTCCTCAGCGCCGACAGCCTACGTTCCACCGGCAACCAGACCGTCTCCGTCGGCATCGCGGCAATGGGCATGACGATGATCATTATCAGCGGCGGCATCGACCTGTCCGTTGGATCGGTGATGGCCCTGACAAGTGTCATGGCAGCGTGGTGCCTGAAAGAGGGCTACTCGCCCGTGCCGGCAATCCTGGCCAGCCTGATGCTCGGCGGGCTGTGCGGGCTCTTCAACGCGACCATGATCACACGTCTTCGCGTCGTGCCGTTCATCGCGACACTCGGCATGTGGGGCATCGCCCGCGGCCTCGCAAAGGGGCTGGCTGGCGAACAGAAGATCGACGCCGACGCTTCGTGGCTGGGAACGCACGTGCTCTCGCGCCAGCCCGTCGAGCCGCTGCCGTCGTGGTTGCTGGTCTCGCCCGGCATCTGGACGATGCTGCTGCTCGCAGCGGCCGTCTGGGCGATTCTGCGTTACACCGCGCTCGGACGTCATATCTTCGCGATCGGTTCGAACGAAGCGACCGCCCGCCTGTGCGGCATCCGTGTCGAGCGGACGAAGCTTTACCTCTATGCGCTTGCCGGCCTGTGCACGGGCTTGGCGGGCGTGATGCAATTCTGCCGCCTGACCGTCGGTGATCCGACCACGGCGATGGGGGCCGAGCTGGACGTCATTGCGGCAGTCGTCATCGGCGGCGGCAGCCTCTCCGGCGGCGAAGGTTCCGTCTTCGGGTCGTTGATCGGCGCGCTGATTATGGCGTTCCTGCGTGTCGGCTGCGACCAGGTCGGCGTGCCGAACTGGGTGCAGGAGATGGTCATCGGGGCGGTGATTGTCCTGGCGGTGGCCATGGACCAATGGCGGCATCGACGGATGCGCCTTGCTGGCGGAGCGGCGTGACATGAGCGGCCTGGCGATCATCGAAACACCGGACGGCGTGCAACTGCCGGTCAAGGTCGTGCCCGGCGCCTCGCGCGATCGAATCGCCGGCCTGTTGGGCGACGCCCTCAAGATCGCCGTCGCCGCGCCACCGGAGAAGGGCAAGGCGAATCAGGCCGTCATCCAGCTCCTGGCCAAAGCCGTCGGCGTCAAACGCCAGGCCGTCGAGGTCGTCGCCGGCCACACGCAACCGCGCAAGACCATCGCCATAGCCGGCGTCACCGCCACGCAACTCCGCGCTGCGCTCTCCTTGTAGCACCGACAACAACCGCGCCAAACCAGCGAAGCCTTTGGATTGCGGCGGCCGTGCCGCCGCTTTCGATCGCGGCGGAGCCGCCACCGTCGGCTACTTCATCGACTGCCGATGTAACGCGGGTACGCATATCGCGAGGACCTCTCGCCGGGCAGGGAAAGCGGCGTCGCGCCGCCGCATTCCAAAGGGCTCTCGCCGCCTATTACGCCTTTGGACGGCGCAAGCCCCAACCGCGATACGCGCCCGCAGCACCCCCGAAACGGTGCGGCCAGCAATACCGACAACAAGCGCGCTGCTCCAAAAAGGAAAGTCGGTACGGCGCCGGTGTTGCACCGCGTGGACCGTCGAGTCCCAGTGAAGCGACCGAGACGCGCCGATGGCGCTGGGCTTCTTGAATTCCCACGCAACCACGATGCTTCTGCTTCGTCGTCGCGAGACCTACGCCCAGCGAACCAGGCCGAGATTGTATGGGCCGGACGCGACTCGGTGTGCCGGCAGGACGCGAACGGCGTATCCGTGCTGGCCGCTGTGGCTGCACGGGATCCGCCCGACGTAGCGGTAGCGTCCGTCGCCGTTGCCGCCCTCGGGCATCATTGGGACAGTTTCGGCTTCGGCAATCAGCCCGCGCGCCGAGACGGGACCGTAATAGAGTTCGACCGCCAGATCGTCCGGTGATAGCGACCCGAGAAAGACCTCGGCCACAACCGGCACATCCTGGCCGACGACGAGTTCG
>JAFGKA010000495.1 GCA_016928855.1 Phycisphaerae bacterium | reverse complement strand
TTCGAGCAGCCATGCGCGGTTGAAGCGGGCCAGGGTGATCCGTTCGTTGTAGACCTTGTCGCCGCATTCATACAGACAGAGGATCACGCCGTCCCTGCTCACGGCCAAGTCACTATAGCCCGACGGCCCGGGGTGAACCACGCGGGCGTGCGGCCAGTTCTTGCCCTCGTCACGGCTCAGGCGGACGGTCATGTTCGTCCGCGTGCTCGCCGCCGGGTTCGAGAAAAGCACCTCGTTCTTCGAAAGCCGCAGCAGGCTCGCCTGGCACGTCGGTCCGGGCAGGTTCTTATCCGGCACCGGTGACGACCACGTCTTGCCGCCGTCCCTGCTCTCAGACAGGGCCCGGCAGCCCAGGCCATGCACGCGCATGTTCAGCAGCAACGAGCCGTCGAGCCGTTCGAGCACGGTGCATTCGTTCAGGCGGCTCAACTTCGGCGGTACCAGCGCGGACGTGATCCACGTGCGCCCGCCGTCATCGGAATAGAGCACGCCGGATTGGAACCGGCTCAGAGTCGGGTCCTTATCCCTGTCGCGGCGCTCGCGGTCCGAGACCCAGGCCGGGGCGATCAGGCGGCCGCTGTCGAGCTGGATCCCGTGGACCGGTCCAGTCGCGATCCGTATGAGCGGATAGTCGAACCTCTCGAGGATCGCCGTGTACTCCTTTGGCGGCGCCCATGTGCGGCCGTCGTCTGTGCTCTGTGTGCAGAACAGACGCTTGTTGTCCTGCGTGAACAGCAGGTGGATCACGCCCGAACGATCGACGATCGGGCACGGATTGCCGATCGTGATCGGCGCATCGCCGCCCTCTTCGTGGATGACCTGCTGGGCCGACCATGTCTGGCCGTCATCGTCACTGCGTTTGAGCAGGAGATCAATATCGCCCACATCGCGCGCATTGTTCTTGCGCCCCTCACAGAACGCCAGCACCGTGCCCTTGCCCGTCACGACCATCGCCGGAATGCGATAGGTATGATAGCCGTCGCGCCCGCCGACAAAGACATCCGTCCGGAACACATCGGGCTGCTCCGCCCGCGCGGCAGCGACGCCGACGAATGAACCTGACAACAGTGTGAGGATCCATGCACGAACGGGCATCACGGGATTCCCTCTTGGCTTACCGGGTCTACGGAGCAACCGCGAAGCCGATCCGCACGGCCACGCCGCCTGCCGTAGTGAACCCACCCACGCCGCCGATGGCAACCCGGGCTCGCGCGTCCGCGCCCCCCGCTTTACGATGGACGCCATGGTTCGTAGACTACGTCGCTTACGACAACGCTGGAGGATCGGATCATGAGTGATACGCCCGAAACGCTGGCCTTCGAGGATTTCGTCAAGGTGGATCTGCGCGTCGCCCGCGTGCTGGAGGCCTATGACCACCCCAACGCCGACAAGCTGCTCGTGCTGAAGATCGACCTGGGCACGGAGCAGCGGCAGCTCTGCGCCGGGCTGCGGGGCCACTACGACCCGGCGGCGCTGGTCGGGCGGCTGATCATCGTCGTGGCGAACCTCGCCCCGCGGGTCATGCGCGGCGAGCCGAGCCAGGGCATGCTCCTGGCCGCCAGCTCGGCGGATCACAGCCGGATCGTGCTGCTGGCGCCGGACGCCGACATCGAGCCCGGGAGCAAGGTCAGCTGACAGGCTCAGTGCAACATAAAACACTGTATTATAACAGCTTATGACTGAACCGGGGTGTCGGCGGGGCGGGCGCGTGTTCGCCCAGGCAGGCGAACCGCGAGTCGTACCCGAACGCAAGAACACGGCCAAAGCCTCCGGCCCGCGGCCTGCCCATGCCACCCTCGGCCTTGGAAACCGCACCTTGCACGCCGGGCTCGAGCCGGCCTGTTGCTACGAAAGGCCGACTCTGTATAATGATGGATCTACGCGCTCCCTGGCGGGACTAGGGAGACAGTTAGAGGAGTAGCTTTGTGGCAGTGAAACTGCGACTCAAAATGGCCGGGCGGCGTCATCGGGCGTTCTTTCGCCTGGGCGTCTTCGACAGCCGTGACAGTCGGGATGGCCGTGCGATCGAGGAACTCGGGTTCTACGATCCGGTGACCAAGGATCCCGCCAAGCGGGTCAGTCTGAAGAAAGAACGGATCGAGTACTGGCTGAGCACCGGTGCCCAGCCGACGGACACGGTCCTCGACTTGCTGAAGCAGAACGGCATTGCCGTCAAGCCCGGCAAGACGGAGGCGAGCGCCTAAATGGCGACGGCATTGCATCGCCAGAGTGTTCAACGATGCGCATCGACGTGCTCACCCTGTTTCCGGAGATGCTCGAGCCGTTCTTCTCGGCGAGCATTGTCGGCCGCGCCCGTGCGGCAGGCCTGACGGAGATCGTGTGCACACAGATTCGGGATTTCGCTACTGATAAACATAAGAGCGTTGACGACACGCCGTTCGGCGGTGGGCCGGGCATGGTGATGATGTGCGGCCCGGTGTTCGATGCTGTCGAGCACGTCGAATCGCTCGATCCGCGGCAGGCCACCCGCGTGCTGCTCAGCCCGCAGGGCGAGCGGCTGACGCAGGCGACGGTCGAGAGTCTGGCCGGGAAGCCGCGGCTTCTAATTCTCTGCGGCCACTACGAGGGGTTCGACGAGCGGATCGTCGAGGGCCTGAATCCGCTGGAGATTTCCATCGGCGATTACGTCCTTTCCGGCGGCGAGCCGGCGGCGGCAGTGCTGGTGGACGCGGTGGTTCGGCTGCTGCCCGGGGCACTGGGCAGTGACGAATCGGCCGAAACCGAGTCGTTTGCGGACGACCGGCTCGAATATCCGCAATACACGCGGCCGCGAGAGTTTCGCGGCATGGCGGTACCGGAAATACTTTTGTCCGGCGACCACGGCAAGATTGCCGCATGGCGCCAGGCGCAGTCGGAGGCCCGCACCCGATCGCGCCGGCCGGATCTATTGAACAAGGCCGAACGGCCCGCATCCTTGCGAATCCAGCAGCGCTGGGCCTGACGAAACGACGAAGGAGTTCAACGATGTCGCACAAACTGATCGCCGCCGCGGAAGCCCCGAACCTGAAGAAGAAGGTTCCTCACTTTGAGATCGGTGACACGGTCACCGTGGCAGTGCGCATCGTCGAGGGCGGCAAGGAACGCCTGCAGCCTTACGTCGGCGTCGTGATCGCCCGCCGCGGTTCGGGTATGGGTGAGACGTTTGTCGTCCGGCGCATCGTCAATAACGAAGGCGTCGAGCGGGTCTTCCCGCTTCATTCACCGAAGGTGGCAAATATCGAGGTCACGCGGCACGGCAAGGCGCGCCGGGCGAAGCTGTACTACCTGCGCGACCGAATCGGCAAGTCGCGTCGGCTCCGCGAGCGCAAGCCGGGTGAAACCGCTGCCGGCAAACGCAGCGCAAAGGCGAAGGCCGCCGCCGAAGCCGTCGGCGCCAGCAGCTAGACCGGCACTGGCGGGTCCCGACGTGACGTCGGGACCAGTGGCACCCGGCGAGGGGACGGAGCGCGAGGGACAGCATCTTGGCGGACGATCGTGCCAGGCTGGGTCGTCGCGGCGAGAAGCTCGCCTGTAAGTACCTCAAGAAACTCGGATACCGGATCCTGGCCCGGAACTACCGGTGCCCCGCGGGGGAAATCGATCTGATTGCGCTGGACGGCGACGTCATCGCCTTCGCCGAGGTCAAGACCCGTTCGAGCGAAGACGCGGCCGACGTCGAGCGGGCGGTCGGGCCGGCGAAGCAGCGACAACTCACACGTACGGCCAAGTTCTACCTGACCCACTGCCCCGCCGCCCAGGATCATCCGTGTCGTTTCGATATTCTCGGAATCGTGTGCCGGAACGGTGATAAGCCGGAAGTCCGGCATATCCCGGACGCCTTTGACCCAGTGTAGCTGCGCCCGTCAGGCAGACGGAAAAAGGTGTCAGGATGATTTTTGCCTGCTCGAGACCGTCATCCTGATACCCATTTCCGCTCCGGAAAAATCATCCTGACACCTTTTCTGCTCGTGCGGGTGGATGTTGCCATGAATCTGACCGATACACACTGCCATCTGACCTCGTCCGCACTGGCTGACCAAGCTGATGCGGTCATCGATCGCGCGATCGCCGCGGGCGTGCGGCGGCTGATCACCGTCGGCACGGATCTGGCCGACTCGCAGGCGGCGCTGGCGCTGGCACGGCGACGCAGCGAGCTTCGCATGACCGCCGGCATTCACCCGCACGAAGCCGCGAAGGCTTCACCGACTGATGTCGAGGCGCTCGCCACGATCTGGGCCGAGCCGGTCTGCGTCGGCGCCGGCGAGATCGGCCTGGACTACCACTACGATTTCAGCCCGCGCGCCGTCCAGCAGGATCTGTTTGCGCGGCAACTCGATGCGGCGGCGGCTGCCGAACTGCCCGTCGTCGTGCACAGCCGCGAAGCGTTCGACGATACGATCCGGATTCTGGAACGATGTGGGCTCGCGCGACGGCGGGTTGTGTTTCACTGTTTCGGCGGTTCGGCCGATGAAGCAGCGGCGGTCGCGGAACGCGGCTGGCGGATCTCGCTGACCGGCGTGGTGACGTTCAAGCGGTCGACTGAGCTACAGGCGATCGCGGCGGCGCTGCCGGCCGACGGACTCCTGCTCGAAACCGACGCCCCCTATCTTTCCCCCGAGCCTGTCCGGCATGTCCGTCCGAACGAGCCGGCGAATCTGGTGCACACCGCACGCTTCCTGGCAAAGCTCCGGGGTGAGACGGTACAATCGATTGCCGAGGCATCGACGGCCAACGCCGCGGCCTTCTTCAGATGGCCGCTCGCATAAGCGGTGCGTCGAATCCGATCAAGCCGGAGCCACGCCATGCACAGGTATCACCTCGCCAGGCGGCCCCATCGGACGCCGCTGTTCTGTCTCGTCGCTGTCGCCGCAGGGGCCGTTTCAGCCAATGCGCAACCGACGACGGCCCCCGCAACGCGTGAAGCCGCGACGGCCACACAGCCCCACGGCCGGCTTCCGGGCTTCTCAGTCAGCGCGCACTTTGACGAACAGATCAAGACGTACACGTTCGAGCCAGGCGCGCTGATCCACATCAACGCGCCGAGCGCGGCGCGCTTCGACCCGGCCAAGCCCACCACGATCGCCATTTACGCGCTGCCCAACGGCAACACGACCGCCCAGACGATCGGCAGGAAGCCCGGCCCAGACGTCGACTGGCACTTCGGCATCCAGCACATCGGCGCGCAGACGCGCTGCCTGCGCGAGGTGCTGTCGGATGAGAACCTGGTCGTCGCCTATGTGGAAGCGGACACGCGAAGCTGGCCGCGATGGAAAAGCCTGCACGAGAACTATCGCACGCTGCTTCCGAAAATCGTCGAGTCGATCCGCAGCCCATTTGCGGCGGGCCGCACGTCGATCGTGCTGACCGGCCATAGCGGCGGCGGCAGCTTCGTGCTGGGCTATATCGATAGTGTCGAGCGGATCGGCAACGACGTGAAACGCATCGCCTTTCTCGACAGCAACTACGGCTACAGCGACGAGAGCGGCCACGGCGACAAGCTGATCGTCTGGCTGAAGGCGGCGCCGGATCACTACCTTAACGTGCTGGCGTATGACGACCGCGACGTGTTGTTCAACGGCAAGCCGATCGTCAGTCCGACCGGCGGCACATTTCGGGCCACGCAGCGGATGCGCATGCGGCTGGAAAAGGATATCCCGCTAACCGAAACGCCTTGCGACGGCTACACGCGCTATCACGGCCTCGCTGGCCGCGTCGAGCTGATTGTCCACGCCAATCCCGACAACCGTATCCTGCACACGGCACTGGTCGGAGACATGAGCGGGTTCATTCACACGATGACCGCCGGCACGCCGGCGGAGAACAAGGCCGGCCGATTCAAGGGACCGATTCCGTACACCGCGTGGATTCAACCGGATTAGACGAAGTACGACGCCACACGATGCACGGCCTGCGCGCTGACATGGCCGACCGGGCAGACGTCCGCGCATGCCGCACAATCGCCGCATGCCCTCGCCAGCGCCGCGGCGTCGAGCCCAAGCCGGGCAAACTCACGGCGTGCATGATCGTGCCAACCGTAGGTGTCGTGATAGAGCCGGATGCGCATCAGATCGTTGACCGGCAGCGACTGCGGACACGCCTTCGTGCACGTGGCGCACATGAGGCAGGCACTGGCGCTGCTGTCCTGGAAATCCGCCACCGCCTTGCGTTCGGCCGGGGACAAGTGCGGGGATTTCAGGTCAAGCTTGTCAAGCATCTCGACCTGATCGAACGTGTTGATGCTGGTCAGCACACTGTCGGCGCCGGCTTCGAGCACAGCCTTGGCATGCGGCTGGAACACGGCGGCGCCCTTCTCGACCGCATCCTTGGCGCCGCTCTTCATAGACAGGATACCGACGCCCTGTTTCCGGAGGGCCTGCAGATTCTTGAGAAACCGCTGGCTCTCCGCGTCGGCGCGATCGCCTTTCCTTTCATCCGAAAGCGACGCCAGGCGCATCGCAATCAGAGCCACATCGAAGTAATCCGGCGCTTTCTCCAGAATCAACTCGATCACGCCGTTCATGTCGCCGTGACACACGAAGCCGGTATGCCGGACTTTGCCCTTCTTCTTGAGGCTGTCCTGCTGGGCCTGCAAGATGCCGATGCGATCCGGCGTAGCCTTATGGAACTCGGTCAGCACCACGTCCACATGGTCCGTACCGAGGTCACGCAGCATGTCGTCAATTTCGCTTTCGCGATCGGGATGGTAGCTCTTGAGACAGAGGAAGACCTTGTCGCGGTAGCGCTTGTCCGCCTTGAACAGACCACCAACGGCACGCACGCTTCCGCCGCCCACATAGCTCGCCGACGTGTGAACCAGGTTCACCCCACGGTCGATCGCCGCCTTGAGAATGCGCGAGCCGCGCTGATCCTCAATGCGAATGGCGCCGTAACTGATCAACGTGGCCGGATACTTCGTCCGACCGAGGACACCCGCAGGCAGCGCCGGCGCCGGCTGTGTCGTTGGCGCGCCCAGCGCGCCGGATGCAAAGGCGCCGAAACTCATGGCAGCGGCACCGCGCGTCGTCGTCCGGAGAAACTCACGTCGGCTGCATGGCTCGTTCATCCGCTCGCTCATGATCTTTCATCCTTTCTCGACTGGCCCGCACGAGCGTACAGTATACACCGGCGATGCCGCCGATAGAATGCCAGAAGAAGGGCAAGGCTCAACATTTGCGACACAACGCCCGTTCTTCTTCCGCCCTGACCGGAACGGCTCGCGTCAAGCTGAAACGGAGAGCAATCGGATGTCTGCGACCCTCCATGACCAGGAACCAAACGACGCATCGGAAGATCTGCCACCCGGCAGCTATCAGGCGAAATGGCTCGGTGGAGTCCTTCTGGCATGCACGCTGATCGGCTACGGGCTCGCATGCGTCCTGGTCCGCCGCGGCGTGATTCCGGGCCGGACAACCACGCTGACCGTAACCGGCAGGAACGCTGTCGCCTTCGGCATCCTCTGCATCGGCAGCGGCGTCGCTGCCCACTTTCATCTGTTCTACTACCACTGCTGGGGCACGACCGGCCAACTGCCGCATTTCGCCATCTGGGGCCGGACGGCCGGTCTCGTCATCCTGGCCATCGGCACGGTCTGGCTCGTGCTCGGTCTGCTGGGTTAGAACCGAGCCTCAACGCTACGCAAGCGAGCATCAACGACGCCTCGCTCGCCGGGCCAAAGACGCGAACAAAACGCCTTTGCGACTCGCAGTCTCTTGCCCTGCCGCGACAACAAAGCTACAGTGGGCCGCCTTGCACGCCCATGCGTTGTCACAAACGAGGCGGAGCCGGCGAAATCGCATGGAGTTGGAAACATGGAAACGATGACGAGCCGTGAACGGATCCGCACGCTCATCAGGGGAGAACCTGCCGACCGGTGCGGCTTCTGGTTGGGCAATCCGCACCCGGAAACGTGGCCGCTGCTGCACAAATACTTCGGCACGAGCGATGAGGAATCGCTGCGGCGCAAGCTCAGCGACGATCTGCGTTGGATCACGCCACAGTTCTTCGAGTCGGCCTACACGGATCCCAACGGCAAGGGCATGTTCGACGCTGGGCTCAACAAGGAACGTCACGGCCAGGCCGGGCCCTTCGCCGACTGTGAAGACGTCGAGACCGTGCTTGCGTATGACTGGCCCAACCCGGATTTTCTTCACTTCGAGGAGTGCCTGGCGGCACTGGACGCAGCGGGCGACCATTATCGAGCCAGCGGCTTCTGGACCTGCTTCTATCACAACATCATGGACCTGTTCGGCATGGAACAGTACATGATCAAGATGTACACGCACCCGGAAGTCGTCCATGCGGTCACGGACGCGGTTTGCGGCTTTTACTACGAGGCCAACGAGCGCTTCTTCGAGGTCGCCGGCGACCGCGTGGACGGCTTCTTCTTCGGAAACGATTTCGGCACGCAGCTCGATCTGATCTGCGGCCCGCAGCAATTCGACGAATTCATCATGCCCTGGTTCCGCAAGTTCACCGATCAGGGGCACCGTCACGGCTACCAGGTATTGCTGCACTCGTGTGGTTCGATTTTCAAGGTCATCGATCGGCTCATCGAGGCGGGTGTTGATTGCCTGCACCCGCTGCAGGCGAAGGCCCAGAACATGGACGCCGAGACGCTCGCGCGGAACTTCAAGCGGCAGATCACGTTCCTCGGCGGCATCGA
>JAFGKA010000494.1 GCA_016928855.1 Phycisphaerae bacterium | reverse complement strand
CTTCGCCCGCAATGCGATCTCGCCACCAACGGCGAAGCCGTCTCGCGCTTGGAGTGCATCCATCGCCTCGCGCCCGGCGGTCGCATCGGGCTTCGCCGGCGCGGGCTCGACGACAGCGTCGAACTCCACCCGAGCGTCGAGCGTCTCCTCCCCGCGCACCGCCTCGCCGGAGCGTCCGCGGCGCAGCTCCTCCTTCGGCACATCGCCAGCGTCCGCGAGCGGCCCGAGGGATGAAGCCCTGGGCGGCTCTCGCTCCTGGCCCAGATAGGAGAAAGTCATGAAGCCCGCCGAAACCGCCAGGACGATCACCGCCGCCGATGCGAGGAAACGCAAGAGCCGTCCCCCGGCCGACGGCAGGCTCATCGGCGGCGCCGGCGCGCCGTTGAGCAGTTCGCTGCGCTCCATCTGCGCCGCGAGCGACTCGATCAGATCCACCGGCGCCTTGCCTCGCGGCAGCGAACCGAGGAGCCCGGCGGTCTGCCGCAGTTCCTCCAGCGTGCGCCGGGCCTGCTCGTCTTGCGCAAGAGCCGCCTCGACCTCGGCGCGCTCGGCGTCCGTCAGCTCGTCATCGAGGTACGCCGAAAGCTGCTCTTCCAGGTTGTGGCGGTCGTTCCAATCCATCGTCAGCCACCGTTCATCCGGGCGCCGCGACGAGCGGCCCCAGCTTGTCCTTCATCGCCATCCGCGCCCGGTGCAACCGGCTCTTGACCGTGCCGACTGCGATGTCGAGGATTTCGGCGATCTGCTGATAGTCGAATCCCTCGATATCCCGCAGCACCAGCACGACGCGGTAGTCGTCCTCCATCTCGCCCAAAACCCGCAGGACAGCCTGCTGCGCCTCACGCGTCGCGAGCACATCGCCCGGATCCTCCCGCCGCACCACGCCGGTCCGCCGGACCAGGCCCGCCGCCTGGGTATCCGCCAGCCGCAGGCCATCACCATCATGGAGCGAAAGGTGCACCCCGCCCCGCTGTTTGCGACGGTGCGAAATCGTCTGGTTGACCGCGATCCGGAACAGCCAGGTATAGAACCCAGCCTTGCCCTGGAACCGGTCAATCGCGGCAAGGGCCCGCAGAAACACCTCCTGCGTCAGGTCCTGGGCGTCCTCCGCGTGCCCGCACAGCCGCCAGCACGTGTTGTAGACGCGGTCCTGATACTTGACCACCAGCCGCGCAAATGCCGTCATATCGCCCTGTTGCGTCTGCTCGACGAGAGCGGCGTCTTCGTTGGCGATGGCGGTCGCGGCTGGCGACACAAGCATTTCCTTCTGTTTGGACGCAATTGCCTGGACCCGGTTCCGGGCCTTCCTGCAAAAGCACGGCCACCCGAGCCCACGCCAGATCATGCCACCGGGAACAGGCAGGGTCAACATCTTCTACTTCCACCGAAGCCACCGGTTGCGGTTTCCGATAATTCGCGACAGACGTCTGGCATCCGCAGGACCCAGGGATACTGTCGGTGATCGAACGTCAACGCCCCCGAGAGCCGTCGCGGGAAGGCGCCAATCATTGGACGGACTCGCAGCCTCTCGCAGGACGAGCACATGCACAACGCAGGTCCGATCCGCGACACAAAAAAGTGCGCCCCCACCGCTGCACATCATGAACTCACGTGCTATACTGCCGCACATGCCAGCCAAGGCCCCCCCTGCCGTGTGGAACCTGCCGAAGATCCTGGAAACCGTGCGTCAGTACTGGGGCTTCGACACGTTGCGGCCGTTGCAGGCCGAGGCGATTCGGGCGGGCCTCGAACAGCGCGATTCGCTCGTCGTGCTGCCGACCGGCGGCGGAAAGTCACTTTGTTATCAGGTGCCCGCGGCGATGACGGGCAAGACCGATGTCGTCGTATCGCCACTCATTGCGCTGATGAAGGATCAGGTCGACGCCTTACGACAGTGTGGCTATCCGGCGGCCGCGCTGCACAGCGGCCTGGCCGTTTCCGAACGGCGGCAGAACGAGCGAGAGATCGCCGCCGGGAAGTGCCGGCTGGTGTTCGTCGCGCCCGAGCGACTGCTCATGAACCATATGCTCCGACTGCTCCAACGGCTGCCCGTGCGGGCCTTCGCCATCGACGAGGCGCATTGCATCAGCCATTGGGGACACGATTTCCGCCCGGAGTATCGACGGCTCGCGGCGTTGAAGGAGCACTTCCCGAGCGCGAGCGTGCATGCTTACACCGCCACCGCCACGCCGCGCGTGCGCGAGGACATCGTGGCGCAGTTGCAGCTCAGGGATCCGCACGTTCTGGTGGGCACGTTCGACCGGCCGAACCTCGTGTATCGCATCCTCCCTCGTACGGACGCGCATGCCCAGACGCTCGATATCATCCGCCGCCATGCCGGCCAAGCGGCCATCGTGTATTGCCTCAGTCGGCGAAACGCCGAGGATATGGCCGACTATCTGCGATGCCATACGATCCGGGCCGCGGCGTATCACGCCGGCATGGACGCGGAGCTTCGCCGTGAAACGCAGGATGCCTTCGCACAGGAGAAGCTCGACGTCGTCGCGGCGACGGTCGCGTTCGGCATGGGGATCGATCGCAGCGACGTGCGCTGCGTGGTCCATGCCACGATGCCGAAGTCCGTCGAGCACTATCAGCAGGAGACCGGCCGTGCCGGCCGGGACGGACTGGAGGCCGAATGCGTGCTGCTGTATTCCGCTGCCGACGCGATGCGATGGGAAGGACTGATCGACAAGAGCGCCGCCGACGCCGAGCGAGGCGAAGAGGTTGCCGCGGCGATGAAGCAGCTACTCAGGCAGATGCGGCAGCTCTGCGCCCGGCAGCAGTGTCGACACCGGATGCTTACCGAGTACTTCGGCCAATCGTATCCCAAGGCGAACTGCGGCGCGTGCGACGTGTGCCTCGACGAGACCGATGACATTCCCGACGCAACGATTACGGCTCAGAAGATCCTGTCGTGCGTCGCCCGGGTGCAGGAACGATTTGGCGCGCAGCATGTGATCGATGTGCTGCGCGGCGCTGACAGCGATCGCGTCCGCCAATGCCGGCATGACACGCTCAGCACGTACGGCCTCATGAAAGATGTGGACAAAAAGACGCTGACGAATTTCGTCTTCCAGCTTGTTGATCAGGGGCTGTTGGTGCGAAGCGACGGCGAGTACCCCCTCCTGCAACTGAACGCCGCCTCGTGGGAGATCATGCACGGCAAGCGCCGCGTGCGGCTCATCCAGCCCAAGGCCGGCGGCGTGAAGCGCACACGGACGGAGAAGGTGGAATGGGAAGGCGTCGATCGAGGCCTGTTCGAGAGCCTGCGGGCGCTGCGCCGCGAGATTGCGGCGGACCGTGGCGTGCCGGCGTTCGTGATCTTCGGCGACGCCACGCTGCGCGAACTGGCCCGCACCCGGCCCGACTCACTCGCTGCCTTCGGCCATGTCCGCGGCGTCGGGCAGCGCAAGGTCGCCGACCTCGGCGAACGAGTTGTCCAACACATTATCAAGTACTGCAACGAACAGGGTTTATAGAGCACCCCCCGTCTGGGCCGCGATGTCCGTTCTCCGCACCGGAAGACCGTGACCGCAACGGCCACCCGACGTTTCCCTTCGAGGCCGGAGCCGCGTATACTGCTTAACGTCGATTCTCTTTGCGGAGGTCCAGTCGATGTGTCAGTCGTGCTCCTCATCCGGTTTGAATCGTCGCGAGTTCCTGGCCACGGCAGGCGCCTTCGGCGCGGCGGCTTTTGTCTCCCGTGCCATGGCAGCCGAGCCGGCCACACTCCCGGCATTACCCTGGGCCAAGATGGACAAGAAGCCGGCCCGTGTGATGGTCGCGTTTCTGTATCCGCCGGCCGACGTTGTCAACGAAGGCAAGATGGAGGACGGTTGGGCGCCGCACCACTGGTTCACCTGGCCGGGCAACCAGTTCGAACCGGAGCAGCAGGAGCGCAAGTTCGCGGGCAAGATCCAGGGCATCGCCGACACGCTCGGCATGACCGTCGAGTTCCAGCCGGGCGGCATCTACCAGGAAGCAAAGGTCAAGCAGTTTATCGAAGCGGCCAAGGCCGCCAAGCCCGACGCCGTGTTCGTCGTCAACTTCTGGAACAGTCTCTCCAAATGGGCGCACCAGATGGCGACCGAGCCGGGCGCGCCGACCGCGATCGTTTACCACTCGGTCGGCTCGAACCATCAGTTGCCACCGGAACCTCTGCGCAAAGCGGAAGGCTTGTATTACATCCACTCGATTGAGAATTGGGACGAGATTGAGCGCGGCCTGATCGCCGTGAATGCCCGAGTGAAGCTCGCGCAAAGCCGGCTGCTCTGCATAACGGGGTCCGCCAAGACAGTCTCGCGCGTGAATCAGAAGACGCTCGATACCGAGATCGTCATGGCGCCGGCCGAAGAATTCAATGCAATGTTTGACAGCATCGCAGACGACGACGCCCTAGTCGCCGCGGCCATGGAGTTCAAGAAGAACGCCAGACAGGTCATGGACGTAACCGACAAGTACTTCATCGACGCAATGCGGGCACACCGTGCCGTTGAACAAATGCTCGCACGCTACGGCGCCGATGCCATCACGATCCAGTGCCTGATGCTCAAACATCGCAAGCCGTGCGTCAGTTTCGCACTGAATAATGGTGCCCTCGTGCCCTGCGGATGCGAGGCCGATCTGAACGCATCGCTGACAATGATGCTCGGCCGCTGGCTGCTCAACCGAGGCGGCTTCCAGCACAACCCCGAGTTCGACACGAGCGAGAACCGCTACTTCGCCTCGCACTGCACGTGTACCTGGAAGCTGCACGGCCCAAAGGGCCCATCCCAGGAATACCTCGTGCGGCCGTTCTTCCACCAGTTGCCCAAGACCGCCGCGCTCGACGTGCAGTGGACGCCAGGCGATGAGGTGCTCCTAACGCGGTTTGAGCGCACCAAGGACACGCTCTTCGGCTGGACCGGCAAAGTGATCGAGTCGCCGACCTCGCCACCGACGGGCGGATGCGCAACGCGGGTGCTGGTGGAAATTGACAAGCTCGACGATGTCTGCGAAGCCTACGGTGGTCCCCATCCGATCCTGTATGCCGCCAGTCGCAGCGATGCCCGACGGCTCAAGGCGTTTGCGAAGATGTACCGCCTGACGCTCGAAGGCAACATCTGACACCCCGCCGGGTGGTGACAATTACCCAATCCATCTACCCAGGATCGGGTGGCCTCTCGCCGCCCGATCCTCGGAGTCGGCCGGCGACCCTTGTTTTCGGCGCAAAAACGCGGGTCTTCCGGTATGCGCCGCGGCTCTCGGTTCTGGCACGCCATATGCATTACGCCCCAGCAGAATTCCCCGAAAGTCGGGGATGAGAGCGAAAAGCCATGAACCGAAGGAGACTTGCGATGACGTCCTGCAACACACAGCAAAGCGGCCTGAAGCGAGGCATCAGCATCCTGGCTGTCGTCGTGGGCGCTGCGATCCTGCTTGCCAGCACCGGCTGCGACGAGTACGCCAACCTGGCCTCATGGGGCGGCCTGGTTGACCCGTGGTACACCAGCAGCATGGGTCTGCCGGCCTACCCGACGTTCTACGACCCGACGGACACGATCCAGAGCGTGATCGACTATCGCTGGGACGCAATGGACAACGCGGCCGCCGGCTGGAGCGACTACATCCTGCAATAAGCAGTAGGCGGCCCTTCGGCCGTTGTGATGGAGAAACACCCATGTACGAGCGTTACGCCCTGGTCCTGACAATCACGCAGAACTGCAACATGGGTTGCACGTACTGCTACGCGGGCCGAAAGACGAATCAGACGATGCCTGACACCGTGGCCCGCAAAGCGATTGACCGGGCCATCGCGTCCGTGGACCAGGGCGGAACGCTCGACTTGGGATTCTTCGGCGGCGAGCCCCTGCTGGAAGCGTCACGAATCAAGAGCCTGATCGCGTACGCGCGATCCCGAACCGAGGCGGCCGGCATCCATCTGGCGCTGACGATGACAACCAATGGCACCATCACCCATGCCCAGGCCTGGTCCATCATGACGCTGCCCGACCTGAGCCTGGCGATCAGCTT
>JAFGKA010000493.1 GCA_016928855.1 Phycisphaerae bacterium | reverse complement strand
TCGATGCCGCTGCCCGTTCCACCGCCGAGCCCCATGCCGGAATAGTTGTGCATCAGCGGGGCGTTCGGCTCGAACATCAGCATCGTGTAGCAGCCGGTGTCACCGTGAAACAGGAGATCGACCGGCCCGCGCCCGTGCCGGACCCGCATGTACGCCGCGTCGGTGAATTGACTCTTGATCTCCAACAGCACGTTCGATGAATCACGGTGCGGGCACGCGGGACAAAACGTCGGCGTACGCACCGGAATCGAGAGATCGATCGCCGCCGTCTGGTGAATCACCCGCAGATCGCGAACGATATTTCCACCCGCCTGCGCGACCAGCGGAGAGTCGATCGCCCGCAGGAACCGAGCCAGGCGGTCCGCCACAATGGAGCTGTTGAGCCCCAGCGCGCTCGGGAAACCGGACACATCGCCGGGAAACTCCTTGCCCCAGATGCTGGCGCGCCTGCGGCCGCCGTTGCGCTGGTGTGCCCGGCCGACAATCGCCGCAACCTGCTCTTCGATGAAACCGCGGCGTTCCTCGACAACGACAAGATGCTCGAACGACTCCGCCATCGCCTCGATCTGCTCGTCATCGAGCGGATAGGTCATACCCAGCTTGAGCACCGGAATCGCGTCAGCCAATCCCCAGTCCGACAGCACGCTCGCCACGTACTGGTACGCCAGCCCCGCCGTGATAATCGCAACCGCGCCTTCACCGTCATGCTCGAGTTGGTTGATCCCGATGCGACGAACCGCCTCGATCAGCTTGCGCCGACGTTCCGGCAGTTCCAACTCCTTGCGACCGGTTCGCGGCGGCAACAGCACGGTGTTCTCGGTCTTCAACTCCGCCGTGGGCAGTTCGAACCGCTGGTTGGTGTTCGTCAGGGGATAGTGATTGGGCCGACACTCGACGGCACCGCCGCCGTCGGCCAGTGTGGTCGTGATGATGTACCCGATGAAGAAACCCGACGCCTGCGAAAGCCGGAAGGAAAGGTTGATCCAGTCCTTGACCTCCTGCAGCGTCGCCGGTTCGACGGCCGGCATGTGCAGGTGACGGCACAGATAGCGCGAATCCGTCGGCACCTGCGTGGACTCGCTCCACGGGTCGTCGCCGATGACCACGATCGCCCCGCCACGTGGGTGCGCCCCCGCCAAGTTGCCGAGCGCCAGCCCGTCGCTGGCCACGTGCGCCCCGACACTCTTGACGACCGCCATCGCCCGCAGGGGCGACATCTGCGTCCCGTTCACCGCCGCGACGCTGATCGCCTCATTGTTCGAGATGCGACCCTCGATACCGTGCTCGCGCAACAGTGGCGCAATGTCGGACAACACATCGAAAAACGTCGCCACCGGCGAGCCGGGATAGCCCGTCAGCAGATGCACCCCCCCCTCGGTCTCGAGCGCTCCCTTGACGAGCAACTCATTGCCATTGAACAGTTCGAGACCCTGATCTCGCAGGAACCTCGCGTCCATCTTTTGGTTCATGGCATTTCCCCGACGCCGCCAGCCGATCCCGTGGCCTCACACCAGCCACAGGGCCGACCCGAGTCGCTCCGGAACCCATGGCGACACACCCCACAAGGCCGCGTCCGCGCCGCGCGGCTCGACCGCACCTGATTCAACGCTAACGCAATTATAACAAACCGGCCGCCGAGCACAGCATGCCAGGCCATATAGAACGCAACTCCTTGAATCATAAGCGGTTACATGTGAACGCCCGGCTCGGCCCCGTACCGGACCGGGCCTGACGGAATCATGCGCCGGGCAGATCGCGGAACGGAACGCCGCCGGCGCCGGCCACCTTCCCCTCGCCAGGGACATGCGCGCGGCCATCAGTGCCCGAGACCAGCCAACAATTGACGATCGTAGGTGGCCACTGCGTCGCTGCGGCTTAGCGTCCCCACAACCTTGCGCGGCTCGCATTCGTCCACAACGACGAGTTCATCGCTGCGCGTCGAGACCATGCGCTGAATCGCCGTCAGCAGCGAATCTCTCGGCGTCAGTGTTCGCGCCGGCCCCTCGATATCGCCCGCGATGACGACGTCTTCGAGCCCCGATTCGCCGATGACCTGGCGGATATCGCGCGTGTCGATCACCCCGGTAAGCTGCTGCTTCTCGTCCACAACGGGAAGACAATCTTGCGTCGTCTCCGCGAAACAGGCCATCAGCTCACGGAAGCCCGTATCGCGCGAAACGACAATCGTCTCGCTGTCCTTCTTGCCCACCAGCGCTTCGGCGACCGTCAAGCGGCGCAGGACCGCGGTGGCCATGTTGCCCATCTGGCTCGGCGCATCGAAATGCGAAGGCAACTGTTTGTCATAGAGCGTGAATCGCCGGCAGAGCACGTAGGCCAGGATGCATACCAGCATCGATGGCACGAGCAGATTGTAGTTTCCGGTCATCTCGCTGACCATGATGATGGTCGAGATCGGCGTATTGGCCGCGGCGGCAAAGAAGCCCGCCATGCCCACCAGGGCGAACGCGCCAGGCTGAAGGCCCATCCCCGGAAACAGGATCTGGCAGAAACAGCCCGTAGCCCCCCCCAATGCGCCGCCGATCACGATGGCCGGGCCGAACACCCCGCCACTGCCACCCGATCCGATCGACAGCGATGTGGTTACGATCTTCGCCAGACCGATCGTCGCCAGCAGCAACATCGCCACCGTCCCCGGCGCGAGCCCGTCCGGCAGCAGCGAAGTGAACCTCTCAGCGGACAGAAGCTTGTCCACATGGCCGTCAAAACACAGTTGCACGACGCCATAGCCGGTCCCCAGCGCCTCAGGAAGGAAGAAGCCAATCACGCCGACAAACAGGCCGCCAATCGCCGGCTTGATGTGGTTCGGCACGCGCAGCCCGTGGAGGATGTACTTTCGCGCCGTATAGAATGCAGTCACGTACAACGCCGCACCACCGGCACAGACCAACGCCAAGACGCAAAACGGCACCAGTAATACCGGGTCGTTGAACTCATAGGGCGGCGTGAGAAACAGCGGGTGAAAACCGAACACGGAGCCAAATACGGCGTAGGCCACGATCGACGCGATGAAGACCGGCACGAGCACTTCGTGCTCGATGTCGAGCTTGCGGTACATCACCTCACCGGCGAAGAGCGCCCCGGCGAGAGGTGCGTGGAAGATCGCGCCGATCCCGGCGCCCATGCCGGTCGCCATCAGGATGCGCCGCTCATCGCGACTCAGCTTCAGGACCCGGGCCATGATCGAGCCGAAGCCCGAACCGATTTGCGCGATCGGGCCCTCACGGCCGGCCGATCCACCGGAGCCGATCGTGATCATCGACGCAATCGCTTTGATGATCGGTACCCGCGTGCGAACCATCCCCCCCTTGAAGTGATACGCTTCGATCGCGGCATCCGTCCCGTGCCCCTCGGCCTCAGGCGCCAGCCAGAAAACGAGTACGCCGCTGATCAGCCCACCGGCCGCAGGCAAAATCAGCAGCAGCCATCGGCGAAACTCGTCCTGGCCCGACCCCATCGAAAAGAGGGGTTTCTCGTAGCCCGCCGTCGCCGGCTGGTAACCAGCCAAGTAGTCCATACAGAAGAACTTGCCCGCCTCCAGCATGTAGAAGAAGGCAACGGCCCCGGCGCCGGCCACCAGCCCCACGAGAATGCAGAGCACGAGCAGCCGCCCCATGGCCCGGTTTTCACGATTCAAAACGAGTGTTTTCAGTCTTGCCGTTGGCATGCCGCTGGGATCAAACCACGTATCCTATCCAGGGAGTCTCATTCACGCCCGGCCTCGCCGGACCGGACACGCAAACGCGCCATCCTAGGAAGAATTTGCGACGATCGCAAGCGCCCGGGCAGCCGCGGAAGCCGCCGCGACACATCACCCGATCGGCGACACGGACGCCAAGCACGCCCCGGCGGTCGCAACACGCCGCGTTGTCAGCCGCTCGCGTCCGCAGTACGATGGCCGAATCGCCGGCCGTCTCCGCGGAATGAGCACACACGCATGGATCTGTTTGAAAACCAACGCAAGCAGGCTTTCGCGCAGGTAGCTCCCCTGCCCGTGCGCCTCCGGCCGGCCGGCCTCGACGAATTCGTCGGGCAAGAATCGTTCGTCGGCCCTGGCAAGCTCTTTCGGCGCATGCTCGAAGCCGACCGCCTGACCAGTGCGATCTTTTACGGCCCGCCCGGAACCGGGAAGACCACACTCGCCCACATCGTCGCGGCGACCACCCGCTCGGCGTTCGAGGAAGTCAATGCCGCGGCCGTCGGCGTCAAGGAAATCCGCGAGATCATCGACCGCGCGAAGCAGCGCCTCGCCACCGCGGGCCAGCGGACGACCCTGTTCATCGACGAGCTGCACCGCTTCAATCGGGCCCAGCAGGACGTGCTCCTGCCCGACGTCGAAAACGGCATCGTCATCCTGATCGGCGCGACGACCGAAAACCCGTTCTTCACGATCAATTCCCCGCTGCTGAGCCGCAGCCAGATCTTCCAGTTCGAGCCGCTCGACGAGGACGCCATCCGGACGCTGATCCGCCGGGCGCTCGCGGACCCGACGAACGGCTTCGGCAACAAGACGATCGAGATTACGGACGACGCCATCGACCATTGGGCCACCGTCAGCGACGGCGACGCGCGCCGGGCGCTGGCCGCCCTTGAGGTCGCCGTGCTGTCACAGGAGAACGAGTCCAAGGCGACGAACGCACCGATCCGGATTGACCGACGCGTCGCCGAGGAATCGATCCAACGCAAGGCTCTCGATTACGACCGGACCGGCGACACGCACTACGACACCGTCAGCGCCTTCATCAAGTCGATGCGCGGCAGCGACCCCGACGCCGCCGTCTACTGGCTTGCCCGCATGCTGGAGGCCGGCGAAGACCCCCGCTTCATCGCTCGGCGCATCGTCATCTGCGCCGCCGAGGACGTGGGCACCGCCGACCCAACCGCGCTCATCCTTGCCAATGCCGCCGCCGAAGGAACCGCGTTCATCGGCCTGCCGGAAGCCCAGCTCCTGCTGGCCGAAGCGGCCATTTACATCGCATGTGCGCCGAAGTCGAACGCCTCGGCGGTCGCGATCTGGGCGGCCTGTGAAGATGTGCGTCAGGGGCGAACTGTCCCCGTGCCCAAGCACCTGCGAGACACCCACTACGGCGGAGCCAAACGCCTTGGCCACGGAACCGGCTACGCCTACGCCCATGATTTCAAGGACGGTTTTGTGCAGCAGGAATACCTGGGCGTCGATACAATCTACTATCAGCCCACGGCCCGCGGCCGGGAGGCCGCAATCGCGGAATGGCTGGCCAAGCTCCGAGCGGCCGCTCGGAGCACCGAACCACCGCCCCTGAGGCCGAAGCAGGAGCCGACGTGAAGAAGGAACTCAGAGCCAAGCTCCGCAAGCAGCTCGCCGCCCTGGCCCCCGCCACGATCAAGGCGCGTTCCCTCGATGCGGCCCACCTGCTCTTCGAGCAGCCCGAGTACAAGCGTGCCGAAATCATCATGACCTTCCTCTCGCTCCCCACAGAAATCGACACGACCGCCATCGTGCTGCGTGCCTGGCAGGATCGTAAGCGCATCCTGGCACCGAAGGTCAGTTGGGAACAACGACGCATGTTGCCGATCGAGATCCACTCGCTCGCCGACGGCCTGACCAGCACCTCACTCGGCATCCGCGAACCCGTCGATGGCATGCCGATCCCCGTGGGCGACATCGATCTTGTGATAGTACCCGGCCTCGGATTCGACCCGTTCGGCAATCGTCTCGGCCGCGGCCGCGGTTTCTTCGACGCCTTCCTCGCCCACAAGGACTGGCGCGGCATCGCGTGCGCCATCGCGTTCGAAGAACAGTTCGTCGCACTCGTCCCCGCCGGCGCCCACGATATCCCGGTCGACATGCTTGTCACCGACCAACACGTCCGCCGATTCGGGCGATGAGCGTCATCCGACAACTTCCGACAAACGATGATGCTTCTACGACACATGGCCCCGCCGCACCGGATATGATACCGTGTGCGTGGACAGGCAGGCGACAATGATGGCCAAATCGCCCCGCAAACGAATCCGATGGTGGCTTGTCGGCAGTGTGTACGCGCTGCTGACAGCCGTCGCCATGGTTGTCGGTGGCGTGGTGCTGGCGATCGACCAAGCCGACACAACCTATCAGCTTGCGATCGAATCCCTCCAACAGCGGGCACGAAACTCGTGCCTGATGGCGCACCAGACATTCGAACGTAGCGTCACGCAAGCCCTGCGCATCGCGAGCCAGGCCTACACCCCGAACAAAACGTGGGACCCGACCACAGCGTTGCGCAACGAAACGGCTGATCACATCACACCGTGGTGGTGCGAATGGTTCGCCCTCGACAATGACACGATGGCCATCTGGCCACCGATCGCGCCGGCCGAACCGCCGCCGCTCCCAACCGAAACCGCGCCGGTGTGGTTCCTTGAGGCGCAAGACGTCGAGTTCCGCGAAGGCAACGCCCTGGCTGCGATCGAGATCTATCGCAAATGCACGGGCAACGCCACCGCCAAGCCCTGGCGACAACGTGCATGGACCGCTATCGCCGCATGCCACGCTAAGCTTGGCCAGTTCAACGAAGCGATCGAAATCTACGACCGCCTGCTCGCGGAGACCGAAACCACGGCCGCGGGGGTCCGGCTTCTGGATCTCCACCTCGCCCGGGTCGACACGCTGCTGCACGTGAACCGAACCGGCGACGCACGGACGGCCATCGATCGCATCGAGCAGGACATCCGCAGTCGCCGTTTTGCCCTCCGCGACCGAGCCGACGCCGAGATCCTCATCCGGCGAATCCAGTCGGCCGGGAGCGTGCCCGACGCCGAGATCGAGGCACGCCGCCAGGAGCTGCTCGACGAAATGGAACGACAGCGCCAAAGCCGACAACTGGCCACCCTGGTCCGCGAGGTATTCCGCCAGTCCGAATCTGAAACCGACGCATTTGCCCCGGCTGGGCCAGGCTACCAGATCTTCGAGAGCCGTACGCCCGCCGGCGACCTCCTGCTCGTCTACCGCGACGACGACCTCGCCGACGGGCGACGGATCCGCATCGGCGCACGAGTTAATTCCGCGGTCGTAGCGGCGAGCGTCGAAGCCATCAGCCAATCGGCTTCCACCACCGCGCCTGATTTCCGACTCACTAAATCTGATAGCGATGTCCCGGCCGACGCCCCTTTCGCTGAGCCCGTCGGCCGCCTCGCTCCCGACTGGGTGCTCATCCCGAACGAACGGGCGATACGCCACGCCCGCGCGACGGCGGCGACCCAACGCAACGTCATTGTCGGCGCGACGGCGGCTGTCGGCCTGAGCCTCATCCTCACCGTCTGGGCCGTGATCGCCGGTGTGCGCGGCCAGATGCGGCTGGCGCAGCTCAAGGCGGAATTCGTCGCCAACGTCTCGCACGAACTCAAGACACCACTCTCACTGATTCGCATGTTCGGCGAGACACTCTGGCTCGGCCGCGTCCAGGACGAGAACCAGGCCCGCGAGTATCACGGCATCATCGCGCGGGAAAGCGAGCGGCTCACGCACCTGATCGATAACATTCTCGATTTCTCGCAGGTCCAGGCCGGTAGAAAAGCCTACTCGTTGACCGAATGCGATATCGCCGGCGTCGTCCGCGACACGATGGATGGATACTGGCACGAACTCGAACGCGCCGGCTTCGAACACCATGTGCAGATCGAGGCCGACCTCCCGACGATTCAGGCGGACGCCAATGCCATTGCCCAGGTGCTCGTGAACCTGCTCAGCAACGCGGTGAAGTACTCCGGCGACCGCAAGTACGTGGCCGTCGCGGTGCGACGGACCAGCCTCGGCAGCCGGGCGGCGGTCGAGATCAGCGTCGAGGACCACGGAATCGGGCTCTCGCCCGCGGACCGGCAGCGGGTCTTCGAAGCCTTCTTCCGTGCCGACGACGATCGCGTCCGGGCGCGGCGAGGCAGCGGGCTCGGCCTCTCACTCGTGCGGCATACCATCGACGCGCATGGCGGCCGCATCGGCGTCGAATCCGGACCCGAGCACGGCACCACGTTCCGAATCGTCCTGCCGGTCTGACGAGAGGTCCCGCTCCCGCCCCGATCTGGTACAATGCGGCCATGAACAGATTCTGGCACGGACTCACCCTGGCAAGCATGATCGCTCTGACCGCAGCGGGCTGTGATTCGGAGAAGCGACGCACGCAAGGCCCCAACCCGTACCGACGGGAGGTGCGGGGCCCTGCCGGTGGCGCGCGCACCATCACCCCGACCGACACGCAGCCGGCCGATGGCGCAACGACCAGCGCCCCGGCTGAGGAGATCGTTCGCGACCCGCAGGCCGTCGCAGGCACCGTGCTGTTCGTCAACGGCGAGGCGATCACCGTCGAAGACATCCTCGCGACCATCC
>JAFGKA010000064.1 GCA_016928855.1 Phycisphaerae bacterium | reverse complement strand
CACGATGGGTGTTTTTGTGGCATTGGTTGCATTACGAAGGGAGCCTCTGGCATGGCTGCAAAGATCTACTACGACAACGACGCGGACATGAAGCACCTGGCGGGTAAGACCATCGCCGTCATCGGCTACGGAAGCCAGGGCCATGCCCACGCCCAGAACCTCCGCGAATCCGGCTGCACCGTCATCGTCTCCGACGTCCCGGATTCCGCCAACGCCAAGCTGGCCAAACAGCACGGCTTCGAGCCGATGTCGGCGGGCCAGGCGACGGCGGCGGCCGATCTGATCATCATCACCGTTCCGGACGAGGTCCAGGCGATGATCTACGAGAAGGAAATCGCGCCGCAGCTCAAGGCCGGCAAAGCCCTCGGGTTCTGCCACGGCTTCAATATCCACTTCGGCGCGATCAAGCCGCCGGCCGACATCGACGTGATCATGATCGCCCCGAAGGGTCCCGGGCACCTCTTGCGGGCCGAGTTCGAGAAAGGCGGCGGCGTGCCCTGCCTGATCGCCATCCAGCAGGACGCGTCCGGCAACGCGCGGAACGTGGCGATGGCCTGGGCGCGCGGCATCGGCGGCACACGGGCCGGCGTGCTTGAGACGACGTTCAAGGAGGAGACCGAGACCGACCTGTTTGGCGAACAGGTGGTGCTGTGCGGCGGTGTCTCGGCCCTGATCAAGGCGGGTTTTGAGACGCTCGTCGAGGCCGGCTACACGCCCGAGCTGTGCTACTTCGAGGTGATGCACGAACTCAAGCTGATCGTCGATCTGTTCTATCAGGGCGGGTTGAACTACATGCGCTACAGCGTCAGCAACACCGCCGAATATGGCGACCTGACCCGCGGCCCGCGCATCATCACCAATGAGACCCGGAAGGAAATGAAGAAGATCCTCGGCGAGATCGTCGATGGGACGTTCGCCCGGGAATGGATCAATGAATACAAGTCCGGCGCGAAGAACTTCAAGGCTCTCGAGCAGGCGGACCACGACCACCAGATCGAGAAGGTCGGCCTGCAGTTGCGCCGGATGATGAAGTGGATCGACTCGAAAGAGGTCTGATTGACCCCGGTTTCAGGGCAGACTCAGGATCATGACCGGCCGGCGGGTGTCAGCAGGACCTCCGCCGGCCGTTTCGTGCGCTGTTCGTCCAGCGGGAGGCTGTTTGTTCCTTGACATCAACTCCAGGCAGGTCTAGTATCGCCTTGAGAAGCGGTTTAGGGTCGCCTGTCTGGAGTCCAACCCACGATGCTCCGCCAGAATCTGGTCGCCGACCGGGTCTCTCGGATCGAGCTTGCCACCCCCGTGAGCGTAGCACCCACTGCCAGCGTCCGTGAGGCCATTACGCGCATGCGGGCTGGGCATTGTGGCTATGTCCTGCTCTGTGACGGCCATGGGCTCAAGGGCATCTTCACGGAGCGGGATCTGTTGATCCGCGTGCTTGGCGGCAAAGCCGACTTCGGCGCTCCGATCGCGGAGGTTGCCACGCCCGACCCGATTTCGATTCACGAGGACGATACCGTCCGCGTCGTGATCCAGCGGATGCTGGCGGGCGGCTATCGGCATCTGCCGGTCGTGGACGCTTCGGGGGCGCCGGTGGGTGTCGTTTCGGTCCGGGGGCTGATCCATTATCTGGTCGAGCACTTTCCCGGCGCCGTGTACAACCTGCCGCCCACACCGGACCAGGCACAGGAAGACCGCGAGGGGGCCTGACCGAATCACGCGTGTACATGCCCCGCGCGGAGTGGATGGAGGATCATGTCAGTCAACGCTCAGTCGTCGCAGGTCAAGATCAGCGAAGCGCTCGAGTCCGCCGTCGTACGATTCGCCGGAGATTCCGGCGATGGCATGCAACTCGTGGGCACGCAGTTTACAGCCTCGACGGCGCTGCTCGGCAACGATCTGGCCACGCTGCCGGACTTCCCTGCCGAGATTCGCGCTCCAGCCAGCACGCTGGCCGGCGTGTCGGGATTTCAGATCAACTTCTCGAGCCACGACATCTACACGCCGGGCGATGCCGTCCAAGCGCTGGTCGCGATGAATGCGGCCGCGCTCAAGGTCAACCTCCCGGACCTCGAGCCGGGCGGGATCATCGTCGCCAACTCGGACGGCTTCACGGCACACACGTTGAAGCTGGCCGGTTACGAGAAGAATCCGCTCGAAGATAACAGCCTCGCCGGCTATCGCGTGTTCTCCGTGCCGATCACGATGCTGACGCGCCAGGCCGTCGAACCGACCGGTCTCAAGCCCAAGGACGCTGAGCGATGCAAGAACTTCTTTGCGCTCGGGCTGGTCTTCTGGCTGTATGAACGCGACATGACACCGACGCTCCACTGGCTGGAGGACAAGTTTGGCAAACGGCCGGAGATCGGTGAGGCAAATGCGCTGGCTCTCAAGGCGGGCTTCAACTTCGGTGTCACGACGGAAATCTTCCCGGCCCACTACCACATCGGGCCGGCCAAGCGCACGCCCGGCACGTACCGCAAGATCCGCGGGACTGATGCCATCTCGCTCGGCCTGACCGCGGCGGCGGAGCGGGCGGGAAAGAAACTGTTCTACGCGAGCTATCCGATTACGCCCGCCAGCGACATCCTGCATGAACTCGTCAAGTACAAGAACTTCGGCGTGAAGGTGTTTCAGGCCGAGGACGAAATCGCCGCCATGTGTGCGGCCATCGGCGCGGCGTACGGCGGCGACTTCGCCGCCACCGGAACCAGCGGCCCGGGCATGGATCTCAAGGCCGAAGCCTTGGGGCTGGCGGTGATCCTCGAACTGCCCTGTGTCGTGGTCAACATGCAGCGTGGCGGGCCCAGTACGGGCCTGCCGACCAAGAGCGAGCAGGCCGACCTGCTGCAGGCGATCTGGGGACGGCACGGCGAATGCCCCGTGCCCGTGCTCGCGGCCAAGAGCCCCTCCGACTGTTTCTGGACGGCCATCGAAGCGTTTCAGATCGCCGTCAAATACATGACGCCTGTGATCCTGCTGGCCGACGGATACCTCGGCAACAGCGCCGAGCCGTGGAAGGTGCCGAAGGTCGAGGAGCTTCCGATCATCCCGGTCACGCACTTGGCGGATCCGGAAGGCTTTCAACCCTATTCGCGCAACGATGACCTCGCCCGCCCGTGGGCGATTCCCGGCACACCGGGGATGGCGCACCGGATCGGCGGCCTGGAAAAGCAGCACCTCACGGGTGCGGTCAGTTACGATTTCAAGAACCACGAGTTCATGGTCCGGCTTCGGGCCGAAAAGGTTGCCAAGGTGGCTGCCTCGATTCCGCCCCAGCCGGTCTTCGGCGCGGACAGCGGCGATCTGCTGGTGGTCAGTTGGGGCAGCACGTTCGGCACGGTCCATACCGCCGTCGACATCGCGCAAAAGCGCGGGCTGCGGGTCGGCCATGCGCATCTGCGCCACCTGTTTCCGTTTCCGAACGACCTGGGTGAGATTCTGAAGCGCTACCAGACTGTGCTGGTGCCGGAACTGAATCTCGGGCAGCTCCGTATGCTGTTGCGCGCGACCTATCTCGTCGACGCGATCGCCCTGACCAAGGTGCAGGGGCGACCGTTCACGATCCGCGAGGTTCTTCACGAGATTGAGCGCCTGACGAAGGAAGGATGAGGATATGAGTACGGCCGCAACGGGCCGAAAGGCCGCCGATTACGCCAGCAAACAGGAAGTCCGCTGGTGCCCAGGCTGCGGGGATTACTCGATCCTGGCCCAGATCAAGAAGGTTCTCGCCAACACGGGGGCCGATCCCGACCGGACGGTGTTCATCTCCGGCATCGGCTGCTCGAGCCGGCT
>JAFGKA010000492.1 GCA_016928855.1 Phycisphaerae bacterium | reverse complement strand
GGCGGCGTCTATCTGATCTACGCGGCGCCTTGATCGCCGGCCGACGAACGAACGCCGCGGCAGCCACCCGACCGACCGATCGTGCACATTCTGGACCAGCCTCGGGCCTTCGCAGGCGTCGGCTCCGCAGGTGGTGGCGCTGTATCACGATCGCGGGACGAGCGAGTAGTTCCATTCCGAGATCAAGACGGACATGGACCTGGAACGGCTGCCCAGTGGCAAGTTTGCCACCAACGCCCTGATCCTGGAATGCGGACTGGTGGCGTATAACGCGCTGCGGCTGTGTGGGCAGGAATCGTTGCGGCAAGACAAGAAGCTGCCGCCCGGGCAGAAGATGCCGATTCGCAAGAAGGTCCACCGTCGCCGCCTGCGCAGTGTGATCCAGGACATGGTGTACATGGCCTGCCGGCTGGTGCGCCATGCCCGGTGCTGGTCGCTGGCGTTCTGGAAGAACAATCTCTGGCGTTCAGTGTGGCAGCGTGTCTACGAACGGTTCCTGGCCGGTGGTCGGCGCGGCCTTATTCCCTTGCCGACCGGCTGACGCTCCATCCTGCCCCATCCCCACTGCGTGCGCACGTCCGAAGGGAGATCCCCTGCGCCGAACCTGGCTCGCGCGGCCGCGTGCGACGCTGTGGCACCGATCAACTCGCCAAGACCCACCTCGTTGCGCCTCAGACGTACGGTAGAGCCGCTGAATAGCTTGTCGTGCGGGCTATTCCGCGATACAGTGGCCGGAGCGTCACGGATTCAGGTGCAAGTTCCAAGCTCTACTCATGGACGGCCTCGCTGCATGGAAGAATTCACGCAATACATCTGGTTGGTACCGGTCGGACTCCTGCTCGGGCTTTTCGGTACGCTGGTCGGGGCGGGAGGTGGTTTCCTGCTCGTTCCGTTGTTGCTTCTGGTCTATCCGCAGGACGCGCCAGAGATCATTACAAGCATTTCCTTGGCCGTCGTGGGCATCAACGCAACCGCCGGTTCGATTAGCTACGCCCGTATGCGACGGATCGACTACCGGGCCGGTGTCCTGTTCGCGGTCGCGGCAATTCCGGGAGCGGTTCTGGGCGCAATCACGACGTCCGTAGTGCCCCACCAACTGTTCCATCTCGTCCTTGGCTTGGTTATCGTCCTCGTTGGACTGAACCTCGTGTATCGGCCCGGGGCCCCCCGCGGCCAAGCGATCGCAAACCACTGCCCACCTCATCCTGATACGAATCGAGCCCCGTGCCGCAGGAATGAGTTCAACCGTTCTCTAGGGTTCTGGCTGAGCGCGGGCGTCGGATACCTCTCCTCACTGCTCGGCATCGGCGGGGGTATTATCCATGTTCCCGCCTTGGTGCGGTTTCTCCATTTCCCTGTACACACAGCGACAGCCACCTCGCATTTTGTGCTCGCCATTATGGCTAGCTCCGCAACGGTAACACACATCGTCAGCGGCGCCTTTCACCATGGCTCTCGACGTGCGATCATGCTGGGATTGGGCGCAATTGTCGGAGCCCCCATGGGAGCGGGGTTGTCCCGTAGGCTCCACGGCACCTGGATCATACGGGCCTTAGGCGGCGCGCTGCTACTAGCCGGTTCTCGTCTGTTGATCTGGCCATGAGCCGCGATGTTTCTATTCAGCGTCACAACGATCGGCGGGACGCCTACGATCGCCGCAACACCAAGTTGTGCTGGTAGCGCCGAGGCTAATCGGGCGGAGGAACCGAACCTCACGTGCCTGCTCACATGGCTCGCCGCGCCCCGTCCCGCTACGCGGTACGGAGTGCAAGTGGAAGTTCTTGAGGTCCTCAGTCTTTCTTGCGGGCCACCCGCGTTGGTGCCCTGGGGGCCAAGGCGTGAATTGCTCGGAACGATGGGGCCTTGGCCGCCTGCAGACAAAGAAGTCAGGATCGCTCACGTGTTCGGAATGTTGTGAAGCAATACTTAGCGGATTCTGCTGCATCCTTGAACATTGTCGTGAAACGCGGTACAGTCCGCGCTTCGTTGAGTTCGTAACCCCGGCCCCAACGCATGCGGCTGCCGCGACGGTGCTGATCCTCGTGCTGGGCATCGGGGGTGTCGCGTGCATTCCAGCCGGGATCTTCACGACCGCGCTAGGCGTGGTACGATACCGGAGGATGAACCGTTCCATCTCGGTCATGCGAGGGCAGCGGCCGAGAGAGCCGCGAGTTCACGACAGCTAGTCGATTCAGGAACAAGCACCACCGTACCGAAGTCGGCGGTGTCAACACTGGAACGAACGATCCGCCATCATGCGCTCATGGCCGGCAGGCACCACAAACAGGGCAACCCGTGCTCGCCTCGCAGGCATGATCCGGTGGTGATGGAGAACAAAGTGCAACGAATTGCCCCGTTGAGCTGTCTTGTCGCCGCGATACTGGCCGGTTGTGTGTTGCTTGATCCGACCGACCCTTATCAGCACGTACCGTCCCGGCCAAGACCGAGGCCACACGCAGTCGTCACATCGCAGCCCGCTGGCTGTCTGGACAAGCCGCTCACCCTGGACCAGGCGGTGGCGATCGCCATCGAGAACAACCCCGAGATCGCGGCTTCGCGCTGGGACGTGGAAACCGCATCCGCCCGCCGGAGCATCGCCTTCGGAGAAGCGTTGCCGAGTTTCCACGCCGTCGGAGGCTATTCTCATACCATTATCCCGCAGCGATTGACGCCCGTCGTCACCCCCGGAGAAGCCGGCGTCGGCACGAGGGACATCTTTTCCGGCGATCTCGTCCTGAGCATGCCCCTGTTCACCGGCGGCCGGATTCTCAGCCGAATCAAGGCGGCGGAGCTGGTCGAACTGGCCGCCGAACATCAACTGGCTCGCACTCATGAAGAGCTGGTGTTCAACGTGTCCAGCGTCTTCTTCACCATCCTCGCCCAAGAACATGTCGTGGCGTCGCTGGCGTTCTCAATCAGTACGCTGGAGCGTCATGTCCACCAGGTCGAGGATCTGATCGGCCAAGGCAAGGCGGCCAAGGTCGACCTCCTGCGAACGCAAGTACGGCTGGCGGACCTGACGCAGAAGAAAGCCCAGGCCTCCGGGACGCTGGCGATTCACCACCGCGTCCTGGCAAACCTGATGGGAGTAGATGACCAATATGAGACACTTCACGTCAAGGGTCGGCTCTCTGTCGACAGCGAAGCGGAGATGGCGGACGTCGAGACGTTCGTGGCCCAGGCCTGGGACAATCGCGACGACTATCTGGCCGCCCGAGCCGCCTTGGAGGCCCAGGCCAGGAACCTCGACGCCGCACGGGCCGGACACTGGCCCACGGTGGCCTTTCGGGGATCCTATGGCGGCCGCTGGGCGGTAAATCCCACGACGCAACCCGCCGGCGCCCGCATGTCGGAGGAAGTGGGCCAGCTCGGCGTGGTGATGGACATTCCAGTCTTTGACGGCGGCCGGATCGACGCCCAACGCCGGGAAGAACGCTCGAAGCTGAACGCCGCGATGGAGCGGCTGCGGAAACTCCAGTTGCAGATCCGGCTCGAGGTGGAAATGGCCGTCGTCACCATGAAAACGGCACATCAGAGGGTCAAAGCGACGGAAGCAGCGATTCAGCAGGCCGAGGAGAGTCTGCGAATCGAACGGGAGAAATACGAATTAGGCAAAGGCGCCATCGTGGACGTGCTGGACGCCCAATCCGCCTTGCTGGAATCGCAGACGAGCTACTACCAGGCGATGGCCGATTACAACGTCGCCCTGGCCCAGTTGAATCTGGCAATCGGTGAACCATGAGAAATCTGTTCTACAACGTGTATCCGGCCCTTCCGGTGGCAAGGATCCTGGCCCTGTGCGTCGCGGGCCTGAACCTGATCGGCTGCGGCGGAAACGAAAGCGACCAGGCAGCCTCAGCGAAGAAGAGAGTGCCGGCGGTCGCCGTCGAGGCTGCCCGCACGCAGGCGATTACCCGGCTGCTCGAGCTGACGGGCGAAACGGTGGCGGTGGAGTCGGTAGTCATCTCGGCCACCGCGGAGGGACCGATCAGCCACTGCCCCTGGCGCGAGGGCGACCGCATCGAGCGGGCAGGCGAGAAGCTCATTGAGATCAACCGCGAGCTGTACCGCGCTGAAGTGAACGCTGCCGAAGCCGCGCTGGAGGTGGCCAGGGCCAAGCTGACGGACCTGAAGGCTGGAACCCGGCCCGAAGAGATCGCCAAGGCCAGCGAGACGGTCCGGCAGTTGGAGGAGAGCATGACGTTTGCCAGGACCGACCTGGACCGCATCACCAGGCTGGTTGAAAGCGGTTCGCTGCCCAGTGAGGCACTGGAAAAGGCCCGGGTGGAACAGGTCACCACGCAGGCCAGGCTCGCCGCCGCCAAACAGCACCTGGAGATGCTGGAAGCCGGCCAGACCGTAACGGCCATCGCCGTGCAGGAGGCGATGGTCAAGGAATCGCAGGCCAAGCTGGACCTGGCCAAAGCCCGGCTGAGCGAATGCGTCATCTTCGCGCCGTTCGCCGGCACGATCACACGCGTCCATGTTCGCGCCGGCGACATGGCCACCATGAAAGCGCCGCTGCTGGAGATGGCCAACATGGCATCCTTGGTGATTCGTGTGGCCGTGCCTGAGACACACGCCTCGGCAGTGACGCCGGGCATGCGCGCTCACGTCTCGCTGGATTCGCTGCCGGGCAGAACGTTCTCGGCCGAGGTGCTGCGCATCTACCCGGAACTCGATCGCAGGATGCGGACAAGGACGATTGAGCTGACGCCGAACGAGGCCGCCGCGCTCGCGCCAGGCATGTTCGCCCGTATCAATCTCATAATGGAGTCGGTCGAGAATGCCATCACAATTCCACAGCAGGCGATCACCCTCACGCCGGCGGGCGGGCAGGTGGTCTTCGTCGTCGCCGACGGTAAGGCCGCCGCGCGCAAGGTAGAGGCCGGCATCGAACAAGCCGGCCGTGTCCAGGTGCTTTCCGGGCTTGCGCCGGGCGAGACCGTTGTGGTCAGCGGCTACGAGGTACTCAAGGACGGTATGGAAGTGCGCATGGCGGAACCCGCAAGGGCGCAGCCCCAGGGCCGCGCCCCAACGAGCGGCCCGGGCGCCAAGGAAGGCCGTACACCATGAAGCTTACGGACTATGCCGTTCATCGTCGGCTGGCCACGAGCGCGATCGTCGTCGCCCTGGTGGTGCTGGGTCTGTATGGCCTATGGCGGTTGCCGGTGGATTTCCTGCCCAACATCACGTACCCGATGATCAAGGTTCACATCTGGTGGCGCGGAGCGACGCCGGAGGAAATCGACAAGAACATCGCCGATCCCATCGAGCGACAGATGGCCACCGTGGACGACCTCGACTACCTGGAATCCTCGTCCATCGAGGGGATGTACACGCTGCAAGCCAACTTCAAGTACGGCGTCAACGTGGATGTGGCTTACCAGGACGCTCTGGCCGCCATGGCCCGCGTGGCACGCGAGCTGCCCAAGGACATGGAGCCGCCGGTCGTCATCAAGGCCGACCCATCCCAGCTTCCGGTCGTGCAGATGACCATCAGCAGTGACCAGTTGGACCTGGTCAAACTGCGGACGTGGACGGATGAGTGGCTCCAGGACCAGCTCCTGGCCGTGCCGGGCGTGGCGGGTACGGAGATTGTCGGCGGGCTCAAGCGTGAGATTCGCGTCCACCTCGACGCCTTGGCCCTCGAAAAACACGGCCTGACGCTGCCGGAGGTGCTGAAGCGCCTTCACGAGGAAAACGTCGAGCAGTTCGGCGGCCGGGTGACAGCCGGCCCGAAGGAGATCATCGCCCGGACGATGGGCGAGTACCGCAACCTGGACGAAATCCGCGACATCGTGCTGGCCCGCGACGCCGAAGCGAAGCTGTACCTGCGTGATGTCGCGGAGGTGGCGGACGCCAGCGAGGAAGTGCGTGTCATCACCCGCCTGGGTGGCAATCCGTGCGTCAAGCTCAGTGTGCTGAAACAAGCCAACGCCAACACCGTCGAAGTCGCCGAAGCCGTCAGCCGGCGGATTCAGGAACTCGGCCCGGCGCTGCCCGAAGGCGTCCGTCTGGGCATGGTGGAAAATCAGGCCGACTACGTGAATGCCGCACTGGGCGGGGTGCGCAACGCTGCCATCGAAGCGGCCGTGCTCCTGGTTCTCATCGTGTATCTGTTCCTGGGGTCGTGGAAGCAGGTGCTGGTGATGGTCCTGGCCCTGCCCATCACGCTGATTCTCAACTTCGGCCTGATGAAGCTGGCGGGGTTCTCGCTCAACATCTTCTCGCTCGGCGGGCTGGTCATCGCGATCGGCGTGCTGCTGGACAACTCGATCGTCGTCATTGAGGGCATCACCCGTCGACGTCACGAGCGGCCGGAGGAGCCGACCGATAGTGTCGCCGTCGCGGCCACCTCCGAGGTCGGCCCCGCCATCGTGGCGGCAACGCTGTCGTTCCTGGCGCTGTTCGTGCCGTTCCTGCTGGTGCCGGGCCTGACGAGCCTGCTGTTCCGCGAACTGATCCTCGTCATCGCCGGCATCGT
>JAFGKA010000491.1 GCA_016928855.1 Phycisphaerae bacterium | reverse complement strand
TCGGCTTGTCCTTGCCCAATTCGTCGAAGACGGCCTTGACCTGCGCCGGCGTGAAGTCCTTGCTCGACAAGCCATAGCGGCCGCCAATTACGCGCGGCGCCGCCGCCAGCGGGAGTGTCCCGGTCGCGCGGGCCTCTTCGATCGCCGTGATCACGTCCTGATACAGTGGCTCGCCCAGGCTGCCCGGTTCCTTCGTCCGATCCAAAACCGCGATCGCCTTGACGCTCTTCGGCAACGCTTTGAGCAGAGCGTCCGCCGAAAACGGGCGATACAGCCGGACCTTGACGATGCCGACCTTTTCACCCTGACCGAGAAGGTGCTCAACCGTCGAGTGCGCCGTTTCGACGCCGGATCCCATCAGCACGATCACGCGCTCGGCATCCTCGGCACCGACGTAGTCGAACAGCCGGTACTGCCGGCCGACCCGCTTGGCGAACCGGTCCATGACCGCCTGCACAATGTCCGGGCACGCCATGTAAAACTTGTTGCACGCCTCGCGGGCCTGGAAGAACGTGTCGGGATTCTGCGCCGTGCCGCGGAGCAGCGGACGATCCGGCGTCAGCGCCCGATCGCGATGGGCCTTGACCAGCTCATCATCAATCATGTGACGCAGATCGTCGTCCGACAACAGTTCCAACTTGCCCACCTCGTGCGAAGTGCGGAACCCGTCGAAGAAGTGCAGAAACGGTACGCGACTCGCCAACGACGCCGCCTGCCCGAGGCACGCCATGTCATGCGCTTCCTGGACCGAGCCCGAAGACAGAAGCGCGAAGCCTGTCTGCCGGACAGCCATGACGTCCGAATGATCGCCGAAGATTGACAACGCATGCGTGGCCAGCGTCCGTGCGGTCACATGCATGCAGTGCGCGGTCAGCTCGCCCGCGATCTTGTACATGTTCGGGATCATCAGCAGAAGGCCCTGTGACGCCGTAAACGTCGTCGTCAGCGCTCCGGCCTGTAGTGCCCCATGAACAGCACCTGCGGCACCGCCTTCGGACTGCATCTCCGTCACCTGCGGAATCGTACCCCAGATGTTGGTCCGACCCTTCGCAGACCATTCGTCCGCCAACTCGCCCATGACCGAGGAAGGCGTGATCGGGTAGATCGCAATCACCTCGTTGATGCGGTGCGCTGACGACGTCGTCGCCTCGTTGCCATCGATCGTGACCATCCGTTTTCCGGCCATTCCAAATCACTCCTTCCATCATGTACACAGCTCCGGCCACTCGTGCTCGATGCCGGGCTGGAATCCTCAAGTCATCCCGAAACGCCGAACGTCGTACGGTGCCGCCACACCGCCTTGATCGCTGCACAACCGCGACGTTCTTCTTCGGAATCCGATTCACCAAGGTCGGGTGTCCGCACCGGCCCGCCGGACGGCTCCATGTCCCGCGAGCCAGGAACCGCTTACGTAGCGGTCTGGACACGTTGCGTGCCACTCGGACGCCAGCCGGCGGTGCCCTTCACCGACGCCCTGGCATCGCTCGCGCCCGCCGAGCATCGTTGCACCCCACTGTCCGGGTGGCATTCTCCTCAACGGCTGCGGAAAAATCCGCAGGAATTCAGGCCCCGCCCCCGTCATGCGGGGAGGGACGGCAGGCGAACCCACCCAAGCCAGCACAAGCCTGGCCCCGGCGCGGAGGCGTGTTTCTACCACCAAACCCGGTTTTCTGCAAAGGCTCCGCACCACTGCGGATGCCGGCCTTCGGCCTCATTGGCGACAACCGAAGTGGCCGCCAGCGCTAGCCGGCGAGCGACCAACCGGACAGAAAACCGCACCATTCGTAACTTCCATCCACACAGGATGTTGGATGAATCTCCGCCCGCGAGGAATCCAGCCCTCGTGGGATCGTCACGTTCGATACGCTACGCACTGGGTCATTCCGCTGATGCCCGGACCGGCGCCTCGGCGGCGCACGCCCGCCGAAGCTGCTCGCCGCGACTGCGGGCTGCTTCCATCTTCGGCCAGCGGTACTCCGCATAGCCGCGCACCGGCTCGACACACTGGAACAACTCCAGTTGCCGGCTGTATTCAGCGTCGGTGTCATAGGCAAAAGCGTCCACGATCCCTTCGTACCAACGCAACAGGCGGCGTTCATCGCGCCGGAAGAACGGCATCAGGCGACGCAGCCACCAGAACTGTCGCACGACATAGAGCGACCAATGCGGCAGCGGCAGATCAACCTGCCGGCCGAAGATCCGCGGGTGAAACACCCGCTTGTAGCGAATGCGGTCACCGTTGGCCAGGTTGACGTTGTATCGCTGACGATCGCGCCGCAGCTTCTCGAAACTCGTCAGTAGCCGGGCCACATAGAACTCATCCTTGATCAGCATGAGTTTGGCCAGTTGCCACACCACCGCGCGCGTGGCGGCGAAACCGTGCCGCTCGTCGTCCGCCAGGAAGACACGACGGATGCGGCTGACATAACGGCGTGCCGAGCGCAGCCCTCCCCACTGGATAAGATCATAGATGCGGACCGCGATGTCGCGCATTGTCTCCTTATCGAGTTCACGGCACGCTCGCAGCGTCGTGTAGACAAGGTGCTTGTAACCCCGCGCCAGGCGCGTATCGGGCAGGCGCCGCTTGGCCCCGGGCAGCGGCCGCTCGGGACGCAGGGCCCGCCGCTTGCCGACCGTGCGCATATTGAGGTACATCGCCTTCTCGCGAACCGTCCGCGCCAGCGTCCGACCCTGCTTCTTCTCCGCGAACAGCTCCGGATTCGTCACCAGCTTGCGGCCGAGATTGAATGCCCGCAGGTTCTTCTTGAAGTCGGCCCGAATCGTCTTCTGGATACCGGTCTTGATCGAATCGAGCGAGACAGGAATATGGCCCAACTGATACGCGACGCCCAGCATGGTGATATTGGCGTAGAGCTTCGTGCCGAACAGCCGCTCGCACAATGACGAGATCGGATGCCCGGCATAGCCCCCCGGTCGCGAAACCGAACGCAGTGTCTTCTCGAGCATCACCGGATCGAACGCATCCAGCCCCATCAGCATCCGCACCGTCGGCGCTCTGTCCGTATTGACGACCACCGCGGTCCGCTGCGACGAAGCCACGCGAAACGGCTCCTGCGAATCGACCGCGCGAACCGCTTCGAGCATATCCACGCCCAGAAGCAGATCCGCATGGCCGTATGGAATCGTCATCGCGTGCGTCGCGTTGTCGCGTGCGAAGACAATCTGCGAGAACACGGCACCATTGCGAATGGCCAGCCCCTTCTTGTCGGCAAACTGGACGCGATACCCCTCCGCGAATCCCGC
>JAFGKA010000490.1 GCA_016928855.1 Phycisphaerae bacterium | reverse complement strand
TCGGCGACGCCGACGACGCTGGACTACGACCTCGCCGGCAATCTCGTCTCGGACGGGACGTATTTCCTGCAATACGACGGCTTCAACCGGTTGGTGCAGGTCAACGCCGTCGGCACGGCGACGCTGAACGCCAACGGCGAAATCACGGGCGGCAGCCCCGGCGACGTCGTCGTCCAGTTCGTTTACGACGGCCTGGGCCGGCTGACCCGCACGGTCCGGCCGGACCGGACCGAGGACCATTATTATGATGGTGTCCGCCGGATCCACACCGACGTAACGATCGACACCACAACGACTACCGATCGCCAATACGTTTATGGTCCGGACTATGTAGACGAGTTCGTCGCCCAGATCGACTCGGCTGGCGCGGTCTTCTACATGCTGCAGGACGGCAATTACAATGTCGTCGCCCTGATCGATGCGTCGGGCACGGTCGTCGAGCAATACGCCTACCGCCCATACGGCAGTCTGGTAGCGGTAGATTCGCTGGGCACCGCCCCGGTCAACACGGCGGGCCACCAGGGCCTCTTCTACGAACGCCTCGGCGGGCAGGGCCTGGCCGTAGGCGCCACAGGCTTCTACTACAACCGCAACCGCTTCTACAGCCCCGCCCTCGGGCGTTTCCTGCAGCGGGATCCGAATGAAACGGCCATGCCGCTCTTGACGGCGATGGGGATGAACGGGCAGACGCTGGCAAACCTGTTTGGTGCTTTCGATCCCGAAATGCACTTCGCCGACGGGATGAATCTGTATCTGTATCTCGGCGCGAATCCACTGAACGGCTTCGATCCGCTCGGGCTCTTTGATCCGTTCGAGGATGTCGATGAGGCAATTGCCGATGTCGCCAGCCGTTACGATGTAATGGGCGCCGCCATGGGCACTGTGCAGGAGGGGGTGCGGTGGGGTCTGAGGCTGGTGGCCTTCTACACACAATGGGCTTTCGCATGGGACGAGGTCGTGTGGGATCGGGACGAAGCAATCCTCTTTGATCTGGTCACGGCCGGGTTTTTTGCGCGAGCGTGCTTCGAAGCGGGGACGCTCGTAACGCTAGAGGGCGGCGCGATGGAGCCCATCGAGTGCATGGGTGTCGGTAAGCGCGTGATGTCCTGGCCCGCTAAGCCCGGCGCGCCCGCGGCGGAGAGCGTCGTTGATCCGGCAAAGTGGCGCGTGATACGCCTTGAAGCCAATGACGCAAAGCGAGGCACGATCGCCATCTGTCTCCTGCGTGACCTGACATGGGTAAGGTCCGCGCGAGCCGAGCCCGGGCGGCGAGTCCGGCTCGCCGTGGAAGAGATGGGCATCCACGGGTGGGCAGAAGTCTGTTCGGTCGAACCGTGTCCAGCCGAGGCGGCGGGGCCGATCACGGGCTTGGTGACGGGCACTTTTCAAACCGAGAAGGCCAAACTCGTCAACGTCTATGTCGATCCATTGACCGAGCCAATCGGCGCGACCGCCTCGCACCCGTTCTACTCGCTTGATCGCAACGCCTGGGTAGGTGCTGGCAGCCTGCGGGCCGGTGAGCGCGTCCGCACCAGCGACGGCGCGGCATCCATCAACCACATCGAGGTTTGCACGACACCTGACGTAGTCTACAATCTCGAGGTGCAGCAGACCCATACGTATTTCGTGTCGAAGGCACGCGTGTGGGTGCATAATGGATGCGCGCTTAGTGAGGGAGCGCAGAAGCGCTTCGACAATGCCAAAAAAGGCGGCCAGCTAGAGAAGACACAGTTCCCTGCACTGCGCCGGGGGAAAGACGTGAGGATCGGGCAAAGCCATTATGACGCGCTACAGAAGTTTCCTGAGACCGACCCTTCGTGGGAATATGGCTGGTGTCGCTGGATCGGTGATCAGTTTGTGTTCGTCCCCGGCGGTTACCGCCCGTTGCGATAGGAGGCTATGTCTCCATGAGCACGTACAGCCCAAGCGAGCTTGCCGAACTCGTTAGGAATCTTTCGTACCACGAGGCCGGCGCTAGTTTCTGCGAAAGAGTTGGCCCCACCGGCACGAGGTTGACGGCAGAGCACGCCCGCGAACTCTTGTCCGTGGCCCGCGGTCTATCGAAATGGTACAAGATAATGACCGTATTGATGATTGGCCAAGACTTTTTTCAGAACGAGTTCGTTGACTTCGCGATAGATATGTTAACTTTGCCGCCTTCAGAGGCCCCTTCTGCTGAGGACGGGGCGCGCATGGTGGTGTTGCGCGAAGACCCGGAGGCAATTGAGGATCCGTGGGCAGTCGGTACGTGGGCATGCAATCTCCTTGTGACCAGGCGGACCATCAGCGCTGAGCAGTACCGCCGAATAGCCCAACTTCCAGATGGAACGTTTGGAAAGGAGGGCTTGCTCGATGTGCTGAAATCACGGGTAGTGTTGTAGTGGCCCAGCAGCTCGTCGGGCGGCACGCCCGTTGGGCGAGAGCAGTTGAACAGGCGAGCAGGAGAGCAGTAGGAAAGCACCGGTGGAGGCCAGCAGAAGAAGAAAGATGAACCGCAAAGGCGCGGAGACGCAAAGGAAGCAGGAAGGAATCCACAGATTGCGCGGATTCCGCAGATTCGAAAGCACTGTCTTCGGAAATCTGTGAAATCGGCGTAATCGGCGGATGGAACTTCTTGGCGGACGCTCTTTGATAACCGAATAGTCCTCACGTTGACGGGCCGGCGGATCGCTCGGACGTTCGGCGGCGGCACCGTCGCGCAGAGCGTCGCCGGCGGCAGCGGGTATGCCGGCCTGGATCGCTTCGGGCGGGTGATCGACCTGAACTACACTGGCACCGGCGGCACGCTCCAGCGGTATCAGTACGGCTACGACGCCGCCGGGAATCGGCTGTATGCCCGGATCACACAGGCCGACGACGGGGCCATCTCCCACGACAACGACCGCTCGTACCTCTACCGCTACGACGCGCTGAGCCGGCTGATCCTGGCCGAGCGCGGCCAGATCACGCCTTCGGCCAGCGGCGGCACGATCGACACCGGCACCGGTGCGCCCGTGCCCGAGGCGAGGCTCTGGCGGCTCGACAACCTGGGCAACTGGGCTGGCGGTGAGGTCTTCGACCCGCCGCACGACGACGGGACGGACGGAAGCCTTGCGTGGGGCCCTGACGCGGATGGCGGCGGGGTCCCGGACGCCGGCGCCGCCTGGACCCATCACGCCACGGACCGGTCCAACCGGATCACGCAGATCACCAAGGACACCGGCGCGGGCACGGAGCTGGCCTACGACCTTGCCGGCAATCTCGTCTCGGACGGGACGTACTTCCTGCAGTACGACGGTTTCAATCGCTTGGTGCAGGTCAACGCAATCGGCACGGCGACGCTGAACGCCAACGGCGAAATCACGGGCGGCACCCCGGGCGACGTCGTGGTGCAATTCGTCTACGACGGCCTCGGGCGGCTGATCCGCACGGTCCGGCCGGACCGGACAGAGGACCACTACTACGACGGCGTGCGGCGGATCCAGACGGACGTAACGCCGGCCGTCGGCGACCCGGCGACCGATCGCCAGTACGTGTATTCCCCGGACTACGTCGACGAGTTCGTCGCCCAGATCGACTCGGCTGGCGCGGTCTTCTTCATGCTCCAGGACGGCAATTACAACGTCGTCGCCCTGGTCAACGCCGCCGGCGCGGTCGTCGAGCAATACGCCTACCGCCCATACGGCAGTCTGGTAGCGGTCGATTCGCTGGGCAGCGCCCCGGTAAACACGGCGGGCCACCAGGGCCTCTTCTACGAACGCTTCGGCGGGCAGGGCCTGGCCGTCGGTGCCACCGGCTTCTACTACAACCGCAACCGCTTCTACAGCCCCGCCCTCGGCCGATTCCTCCAACGCGACCCCAACGAAACCGCCATGCCGCTGCTGACGGCGATGGTGACGAACGGTCAGACGCTCATGAGCCTGTTCGGCGCGTTCGATCCGGAATCGCACTTTGCCGACGGGCTGAACGTCTACCTTTACCTCGGTGCGAACCCGCTGAACAAGTCCGACGCGGCAGGGTTGGACTACACAACCCCGGCCCTCGGCGTATCCACGGGCATGCGAAGCCAACTCATAGCCCTGGGGGTATCTGGCTGTGCTGGGGGCGCGTATATGTTCGTCGCGAACATATACAGCGGGATGGGTTATGTGGATTCGGCGGTCGACGCAGCCTGCTTTGCGGCTGAATGGTTCGCCTGGGGCGCGGCCGGAGCTGCCGTAGGAGAGATGCTGTTCCGGTCGGCCGAATTCCTTGCTGGCAAGGCAGCAACGGTCGCTACAGCGAGAGCGACGGGCGGCGGAATGGTGCGAGGCCTGTATGGCTCCGCGACTCGCACATCGCTTGAAACGCTAGCCCGTTCAACAGGTCCGACGACCAAAATAGCCACACGCCTGACCGGGCCTCCGGCTGTTGGCCAACGTCTGTGCGTCGGCGCGGGAGAAGGGGCCGATGCCCTTGCCAACGCCGTGGGGCAGGGGCAGATGTACGTTGCTAGAATACCAAACGCTTTGCTAACTGAGTTGGAGCGACTCGGGTTAGCCTTCAGAAAGGCCTGCGAAATGGGTGGAGTTCACGGAACGGAAATAGAGTTCGCCCCAGCAGCTAGCGAATTCGTGGCGCCCTTGTTCTACTAGCTGGGTGTGGGTGAGAGTCCTGCGACGAGAGGAGCGTGGCGCATGAAATGGTGTTGCGCGCAGTTCGAGTTCTACGTGCAGCGTGCAGGAGAACGTGGTATAGGTGTTTTCGCCGACGCGTCCGACGAGAGTCGCCCGGCATTCTTTGTGCAGTTTAGAGCCGTCGACTACGGGGTCGAAGCGTCGGTGACATGTGCAGCGCCGGTTTCGATGATGGTGGAGGTCGGGATACTTCGTTGTCCTTGGTGCGGCGCTGATCTGCAGAAGTGGTATCGCAAACGCATCGGCGATCTGAACAAGCCGCATCTCAGAGTGCAGTG
>JAFGKA010000063.1 GCA_016928855.1 Phycisphaerae bacterium | reverse complement strand
TTCGCGGGAAGGGGTGCTGCTGTCGGCGTTCGGGACGATCGGTTCGGACCCGGGGCAATTGCGCTACCCCTACGGAGTCCGCGTGGCACCGGACGGCAATCTGCTCGTGGCGGAATACGGCAACAACCGTGTGCAGATGTTCACGCCGGCCGGGACGAGCCTCTGGACCTGGGGCAGCCCCGGCCGCCAGCCGGGGCAGTTGGCCATTCCGTGGGCGCTGGCGATCAGCCGTGACGGGCGTGTGTATGTCGTAGATTCCGGCAACAACCGGATACAGGTGTTTCGATTGTGATGCTTGGGTGGAGTTGGCCAGTCAGTTTCGAGCAACCGGCGTGGCTACTGTTGCTGCTCACGATTCCGGTCATCGTGCTCGTCGCGCTGCGCACGCTTCGCGCGTTGAACCCCCGGCAGCGATGGCTTGCGATCGTGCTGCGCGCGCTGGTGGTGATCGTCTTTGCACTGGTGTTGGCGCGGATCCACGCCGTACGAACGAGCGATCGACTGGCGGTCTACTTTCTGATCGACCGTTCGCGCAGTATCCCGGACGAGGTACGACTGAAGGTGGAGGACTACGTACGGCGCAGCGCCCACCTGGCCGAACGGAACGACAAGCTCTGCATCGTCGGCTTCGACGGAGAGGCCAATATCGACCTGCCGCCGAGCACGGCCGGCAGTGATACGTTCACGTTTGGTTCCGCGATCGAGCCCGACCGGACGGACATCGGCCGCGCCCTGCGGACGGCGATGGCGACGCTGCCGGAAGGCTGCGGCCGCCGAATCGTGCTGGCGACGGACATGAACGAGAATGCCGGCAACGTCCTCGACGAAGTCCAGGCCGCCGCGGCCAACGGGGCCGTGATCGACATTCTCCCGCTCGACTACGACTACCCGAACGAGATTCTGTTCGACCGCTTCGTGGTCCCGGCTCAATCGAAGCCGGAGACCGCGGTTCCGCTGCGCATGATTCTCAAGAGCCGCCGGCCGACGCGTGCCCGCATCCACCTGACGCACAACGGCAGGCCGGTGCGGCTCGAAGACGACCTTGTCGATCTACCCGGCGACATGCGGCCCGTCCCGTTCAAACCGTACATCCAGGTCATGAACGAGAGCCTGCACCGCTTCGAGGCGCGCATCGAGCCACTGGACCCGGGTGATGACACACTGCCGCAGAACAACGTCGCCTCCGCGTTCACCATCGTGGACACGGAACGATCGGTGCTACTGCTCACCCAGATCGAGGGTGACGACGACGGCCGACGTGACCACCAGGCGCTCGTCGAAGCGCTCGCTCGCGAGAAGATCAGGATCGATGTCGCCCTACCCGGCGAAGTCGCCGTCGATCTGCATGAACTCGAGCGCTACGGTGCGGTCATCCTGGCGAACATCTCCGCCGACAAGTTCACCGAGGAGGAGAAACAGACGCTCGCCACGTACGTGCGCGATCTGGGCGGCGGGCTGATCATGACGGGCGGCAACCACAGTTTCGGCGCCGGCGGCTGGATCGGCTCGCCGGTTGAGGAGATCAGCCCGGTCTTCTTCGAGGTCAAGCACAAGAAGGTAATCCCGCGTGGCGGGCTGGCGATCGTCATGCACAGTTGCGAGATTCCGCGTGGCAACTACTGGGGCGAACAGGTCGCCATCGCCGCGACGAATACGATCAGTTCGCTCGACTACATCGGCGTGCTGGCCTATAGCTGGTCGCCCGGCGGGACGAACTGGGAGGTCCCGCTTCAGGTCGCGACGAACAAGCCGGCCATCATCAGCACGATCAAGAAGATGCAGATCGGCGACATGCCCGACTTCGACCCTTCGCTGGAGATGGCAATCAAAGGGCTCATGCCTCTGCCGGGCGTCTCCCAGCGCCACGTGATCATCATCAGCGACGGCGACCCAAGCCCCCCCTCCACCGCGACGCTCAACAAGATGGTGCAGAACCGCATCACCTGCTCGACGGTCGGCATCGGCTACGGCGCCCACGTGCAGGAGAGCACACTCAAGCAGATCGCCAACGTGACCAAGGGCCGCTTCTATCGCTGCACGAATCCCAAGCAACTGCCCCAGATCTTCGTCAAGGAAGCGAAAGTCGTGCGCCGCTCACTGATCGACGAGAAACCGTTCACGCCGCAGGTCGCCTATGCGCTGGCCGAGACGATTCACGGATTTGCGGAGGCCGAGTTCCCGCCGCTTGGCGGTCTCGTGCTGACTACGCCGAAGCCGCAGACGATCGAGATGCCGCTCGTACGGGCCGGCTCCGACGGCAACGATCCGGTCATGGCCCACTGGCAATGCGAACTCGGCAAGGTGCTCGTTTTTACTTCGGGGCAGTGGCCCAAATGGGGTCCGGAATGGGCCGGCTGGGCCAGATTCGGTGCGTTCTGGGCCCAGACGGTGCGCTGGGTGATGCGGCAATCGGGCTCCGACGACTTCGAGGTCATGACGCATCTCGAGGGCGACAAGGGACGCGTAATCGTCGAAGCCCTGAATACAGACGCCTCGTTTCTCAACGAGATGCGCATCGCGGGCCGGCTGATCACGCCGGACCTGCAGAGCCGACCGATCCGGCTTATCCAGACCGGCCCCGGTCGCTACGAGACCACGTTCGACGTCAAGGACAACGGCCAATACGTCGTCAACCTTTCGTATGCGGCGCCTTCAACCGCTGGCGACACCAGTGGCAGTGAGCGGCGGATGATTCGCACCGGCCTGAGTCTGCCCTATTCCTGGGAGTATCGCCATCTCAGCGCGAACACGGCGTTGATGAACGAGGTGCGTGACAAGACCGGCGGACGGCTCCTGACGATGGACCCGAAGCTCGATAATGTGTTCCACTTCGACCGGCCGGTGACCTCGTCGCGCCAACCGGTGTGGCGCCCGCTCATCCTGTGGCTGCTGCTGCCGCTGTTTTTGCTGGACGTGGCCGGCCGGCGGCTCGCGTCGGCGCTGGCGCTGTCGATCTACGCCGAGGCGACGATTTTCGCCGTGATGATCGGCCTGCTGATCACGATGCACGCGCCGTGGTGGAGCTATCTTGGCGCGCTCGTGCTGGCCGAGTTGATCGGCTGGACGATTCGCCGGGAGTTCATCCTGCCGACCATTCGCTACTTCACGCACTCGGTCGCCGCACTCGGCCGGGCCGGCGAGCGCAGCCGGGCATCGCTCGCCCAGCTCAAGACTGCCCGTGATCGCGTGCGCGGCGAGATGACCGAGGCCGCCGGCGAAGCGCCCCCGGCTCGAACCGACGCGGAACCGCCGGCCATCCCGCTCGAAGCGGCCCCTGACCGGCGCGCCCGTTTCGACGTCGGCGAGGCGCAGGCGGCCAAGCCCGCCGGCGATCTGACATCAGCCGTCGGCGGCGCGACAGCCGAGTCCGAGGCTGAAAAAGGCAAGGCCAAACCGGCAGGCACGAGGAAGTCGCCCGCCGACGAACTGACGTCGCGGCTGCTCAAGGCGAAGCGCCGCGCCCAACAAGACATCGAAGCGAAGAAGAAAAAAGAGGATACGTGACCCCGAGACGGAGGACGCTCGAATGGCTGCCAACGTGGACCCGAATATCGAAAAAGCGTGCCAGGAGTTCCGGCGGAAGTATCATGCCGTGCGCGAGGAGGTCGGCAAGGCCATCGTCGGCCATGAGGCGATCGTCGACGGTGTACTGACGTGCCTCTTCGTGGGCGGCCACGCGCTGCTCGAAGGCGTGCCGGGCCTGGGCAAGACGTACCTGATCCGGTCGCTGTCGGAGGCGCTGCATCTGCACTTCAGCCGGATCCAGTTCACGCCCGACCTGATGCCGGCCGACATCATCGGCACGAACGTCATCATGGAGGACCAGACCACCGGGCGGCGCGAATTCCAGTTTCAGAAGGGCCCGCTGTTCGCCCAGATGATCCTCGCTGACGAGATCAACCGCGCCACGCCGAAGACGCAGTCGGCACTGCTCGAAGCGATGCAGGAGCACACGGTCACCGTCGCCGGCACGCGGTACCCGCTCCAAGAGCCGTTCTTCGTCATGGCGACGCAGAACCCAATCGAGCAGGAGGGCACGTATCCACTGCCCGAGGCCCAACTCGACCGGTTCTTCTTCAAGCTTGTGGTGGAATACTCGACGCGCGAGCAGCTCAAGACGATCCTCGACCGGACGACGACCGGGTATAAGCCCGACATCAAGCTGGTGATGA
>JAFGKA010000489.1 GCA_016928855.1 Phycisphaerae bacterium | reverse complement strand
GCCGTACCAGTAGAAGCCGGGGTTGGTCGGTTCGAGGTGTGCGGGGCTGTGGGCGTCACAGCCAAACACCTTGCCATGCTTGGAGTCTTTCACGAAGTCTTGAAATGCGTCGTTGAATCGCAGTGATGAGGCGCTGAAGCAGGGGATCTTGGCCTGGCGCGCCAGCTCGACCATCGCCTTGGCGTCCACCAGGCTGGCGGCGAAGGGCTTATCGACGAACACCGGCTTGCCGGCTTTGGCAACGGCTTCGAGCTCGGGGCGATGCCGGCGACCGTCCACGCTCTCGATCAGGAACGCGTCGCATTGTCCGACGAGTTCGTCGATGCTCTTGGTGATCTTGACGCCGAAGTCGGTTTCGAGCTGCTTGGTGAAGCCTTCGACCCGGTCCGCGCTGGAGGCAATGTCCTTGCTGAACGACGGATACGCTGCGACGATGCGCACACCGGGCACATGGTCCTTGCCTTTTTCGTCATGAAAGAGCTTGGCGAAGGTCGTGCAGTGCGACGTGTCGCACCCGATGATGCCGGCTCGAATCGGTTCAGGCATGGTTCACCTTCTCGTCAAGGGGGCAGAGATCGCCCCGGGGCCAACGGTTTCGATGGCAATCGCTACTTCCGGCGAAGGGGACACCACTCATTATTGCGGGCCAACCTCAATGCGATGATCCCGCTGCGTCGGACAGCGATACTCAATCCCCGCAATAATGCGGTGAAGGGGACACCACTCATTATTGCGGACCGACCTCAATGCGATGATCCCGCTACGTCGGACAGCGACACTCAATCCCCGCAATAATGCGGTGAAGGGGACACCACTCATTATTGCGGGCCGACCTCAATGCGATGATCCCGCTACGTCGGACAGCGACACTCAATCCCCGCAATAATGAGTAATGTCCCCTGGTCACTTCTCCGCGACGACCGGATTCGTCAGCGCGCCGATCCCGTCAATTTCCACGCTGACCGTGTCGCCGGGCCGCAGATAAACCGGCGGTTTCCGGGCGCAGCCGACGCCTTCGGGCGTCCCGGTCACGATGACGGTCCCGGGCAACAGTGTAAACTGATGCGACAGAAAACTCACGACCTTGTCTGTGGAGAAGATCAGGTCGTTCGTGTTCGAGTCCTGCATGACCTTGCCGTTCAGGACGCAGCGGATCGGCAGATTGTCCGGGTCGATCGCGTCGGGCGTGATGAGCACCGGGCCCAGGGGGCAGAAGGTGTCGAAGCCCTTGGCGCGGGCCCACTGCTTGTCGCGGCGGATCTGGCAGTCGCGTGCCGAGATATCGTTGGCGCACGTGTAGCCGAGCACGTAGGTGCGGGCGTCCGCCTCGGAGACGTTGCGGGTCTTCCTGCCGATGATGATCGCCAGCTCGGCCTCGTAATCGACCTCGTCCGGGGCCGATTTCGGCAGCACGATCGGGTCACCGGGGCCGGTCAGCGAGGTGGTGGCTTTGACGAAGATCACCGGCTCGTTCGGGATCTCGGCGCCGCTTTCGGCGGCGTGGGCCCGATAATTCAAGCCAATCGCCATGATGTTGGGCGGATCGACGGGGGGCAGAAGCCTGGCGATGGTCGCCGTTTCGCCGGTCGGCTCGAGTTTGCCCAACAGGTCGCCTCTGAGGCGCTTGGCCGTCTTGCCGTCCACCGGCTCGCCGAGCGAAACCTGATTGGCCTGATCCAGAAACCGGATGATCTTCATGCGGGTCTCCTCTGTGTGTGTGCCCCCGGGGGCAACGCGAAACCCCTTTTCTCTGCGCCGCCGGGGTGAATGTCAAGCCAAACTTGGGCGTGGCGCAGGAGTCTCGCACGGCCGGGCGGGGCTGCGCTCACGGTTGCCTCGGCGGCGGACTCGCCTGCGAGAGGGCGACCGGTTTGGCGGCAGCCGCCTCGGGCCCCCAGATCTTCGTAAAGACGGCGGCCCGCGCATCGACGAACAACGAGAACATCGCCGGCACCAGCAGCAGCGTGAACACGGTGGCGACGAGCAGCCCACCGACCATAACCGCACCGAGACCACGGTAGAGTTCGCTGCCGGCGCCGGGCATGAGGACCAGGGGCAACTGGCCACCGATCGTGGTCAGTGCCGTCATGAAGATCGGGCGCAGGCGTGTACGGACAGATTCGCGAATGGCGATCTGGCGTTCAAGCCCTTCATTCCGCATGAAGTTCAGTGCCTGATGCACGATCAGGATCGCGTTGTTGACCACTACGCCGATGAGAATTACGAACCCCAGCATCGTGACGACGTCGAACTGCTGGATGGGCGTGACGGGGTCGAACAGGCTGAGCCAGTGCACGACCGCGAGGCCGGCGAAGCCGCCGACCGTGGCCAACGGGACCGTGAGCAGGATGACGAGCGGGTAGCTGAACGACTCAAACAGCGCGGCCATGAGCAGATACGTTACGAGCAACGCGAGGAAGCCACGGCTCTCGACGATCGAGCGCAGTGAATCGAGCGACCAGCCGTGCCAGCGGCCGAAAAGGGCGTTGCGAGTCTGCACGAGTTTGTCGGCCGTGCCGGCCTGACTGATGATCAGCGACGAGTCGATCGCGCCCTGTGCCCGCAACGGCCCGACGATCTCTTCGTCGATATCCGTCATGACCGTTTCCAGCGGCGTGCCGGATGGCGGGCGGATCGTGAACTTGACCGCCGGCATCTCCTCAATGCGGTTGATCTGCTGTGGGGCGTTGACGTCATCGAAACGGACGACCGAGGCCAGCGGGAGGATGGCCTGCGCCGGTGTATAGAGCGGAACGTAGCGAAGGGTGTCGGTCTCGCCGGCGGCGCTGCGGTTTGCTGTGCCCTCGATGAATACCCGGAGCTCAATTTCGTCGCCCTGGTCGCGGAACGTGCCGACGTAGGCGCCGTCAACCGCGGCCTGGAGAATGAAGCCGATATCGCGCGTGCGCAGGCCCACCTCGGCGGCACGGACCGGGTCGGGAACAATCTGGACCTCGGGCCGACCGAGATCAAAGTTCATCGGGTCCGGCTGCGGTGGCTCGCCGAAATGCTGCATGCATGCGGCGAAGATCTGCGTCGCGGCGGCGGTGACGGTGTCGAGATCCTTGCCGCGGATTTCCAGGTCCACCGAATTCCCGCCCGTGGCGCGTCCGAACAGGTTGGACTGGAAGAAGACCGGGATCGTGCCCGGCGTTTTGCCCGCGGCGGCCGTCAACACGGGGATCAGGGCTTTGGCCCGATCCTCGTCCTTGCTTGTGGCGCCCATGAAGCAGCGGCCACGGAACGAAACGAAGAAGAAATTGTTGATCGGAGGGGGTTGGACCTCGACCATGCGGCCGGCGCCGTTGGCCCCGGGTTTGCCGGGCCCGCCGCCGACGGCCATCTGGACGGGCGGCAGATTCGCCGCTTCGGGCGAGTCGAGTTCGGCCTGCCAGAAGGGGCGCAGCACCGTCTCGACGGAACGGCTCATCTCCTGAAACTCGGGGATCGACGTGCCCGGGGGGGTGATGACAAAGCCAAAGATCAGGTTTCGGTTGCCCGGCGGCAGATAGTCGGTTGGCGGCATCAGCAGCGCGCTGCCCACAAGCGACAGGGCCGTGAACACCACGACCAGGCTGATGCGGCGGAGGGTGCTTTGGTTGATCCAATAGACCAGCCTGGCTGTGGCCCCGGCGATGCGCCCGCCACCTTCGGCGGCCGGGCGGACCTTGCGGCCGAGCGCTCGGGCCGAGAGCGTGGGAATCACGAACATCGAGACGACGAGCGACAGCGCGACCGCGCCGCTGATGGCGATCGCGATGTCACGGAAGAGCTGGCCGGCCTCTTCCTCGATGAAGATCACGGGCAGGAACACGGCCATCGTCGTCAGGGTGCTCGCGAGCACGGCGCCCCAGACTTCGCCGGCGCCTTCCAGGGCGGCTTTGAAGCGGTCCTTGCCCATCTGGCGATGTCGGAAGATGTTTTCGAGCACGACCACGGCGTTATCGACCACCATGCCGACCGCGAACGCCAGCCCTGCCAACATCACGACATTAAGATTGCGGCCGAGCATGGCGACGAACAGGAACGTCGCGATCACGGAAATCGGGATGCTGATCGCAACTACGCCCGTCGCCCGCGCGCTGCGCAGGAACAGCAGCAGGACAGCCATCGCGAGGACGCCGCCGTAGAGCAGGTTCGTCCGGACCAGATTGATCGCGGAGGTGATATAAACGGTCTCATCGTAGACCTGGGTTAGTTCGAGCGATCGCTGTTGCGGTTCGAGGATCTCGCGGTTGACCTTGTCGATCTGCTCACGCAGACCGCGCATGACCATGATGACATTACTGCCGGTCTCCCGTCTTGCCGGCAACGCCAGCACGTAGTCGCCGGTCGAGCGGACGAACGCATATTGTTTGCGGAATGTCTTGGTCACCTCGGCGATGTCACGCACATAGACCGGCCCGCCGTCGCGGTTGGCGATGACCGTGTTGGCGACCTGTGCGACGGACTGATACTGTCCGATCGTGCGATAGGTGAACTCACGGCGGCCTTGCGTGAAGGTGCCGGCGGACGAATCCTCGTTTTCGCCGCGCAGGGCTGCTTCGAGATCACGGAACGTCAGGCCACGCGCGGCAAGCCTGGCGGCATCGACGATGACCCGGAGTTCGCGTTCGCGGCCGCCATAGACATCGATCGCGGCAAGCCCGGGCACGCGCTCCAGGATCGGCTTGACTTCGTCCCAGACATAATCCCGCAGCATCGAGACGTCCTCGCCCTTGTGCGAGCGGAACATGATCCATGCGATCGGCGACTCGAGCGCCGCGTCCGCGGCGACGACCTCCGGCCGCTCGACGTCGTCCGGATAGTTGCTGACCTGGTTGATCTTTTCGATCGTGTCACGGAGGGCTTCATCCTTGTCGATGCCGACGAAGAAGTCGAGCGTTACCTG
>JAFGKA010000001.1 GCA_016928855.1 Phycisphaerae bacterium | reverse complement strand
GCGCAGGTCGCGCCGAGTGTCGTAACAGTCGAAACCGTCGGCGGCCAATCTCCGCGGCGTTCGTCTGCGGCTGGGCCGGGCATCCCCGGCCTCAGCGAGTCCGGCGGACGCTTTCGCGTCGGGGCCGGGCCGACGACTGGGCTCGTCTTTCGCGGCGACGGCCTGATCCTGACAAGCACGTTTACGTTCGCGCGCGATCCGGCCGTCATTACCATCACACTCGCTGACGGGCGGCAGTTCGCCGCCACGCTGGTCGCCCGCGACGAAATCCGCCGACTCGCGTTGCTGAAGATCGAAGCTGCCGACCTGCCGGTGCCGATGTGGGTCGATGACGAGGACGACATTCACGTCGGCCAGTCCGCGATTGCCGTCGGCCGCGGCTTCGGAAGCAGCCGCGCGGGCGTGAGCCTTGGCGTCGTCAGCGGCCTGCGGCGCATGGGCGGCAACGCCGTGCAGACCGACGCGCGGCTCTCACCGGCCAACTACGGAGGGCCGCTGATCGACCTGCGAGGCCACGTCGTCGGACTCATCGTGCCGATGAGCTACTCGGCCGGCGAACTCGCGGGCATCGAGCTGTACGATTCGGGCATCGGCTTCGCGGTACCGGCATGGCACGCAACGCCGTCCGCTCAACGACTCGCACATGGCGAGAATATCGTCCGCGGCGTGCTCGGCGTGCGAATCGGCCCGGGTGCGGTTGAAGGCCTGTCAATCGTGGATGTGATCGCCGGCTCGCCCGCGCAGGCCGCGGGCATCGAAGCCGGCGACGAGCTTACCGCCATCGACGACGCCCCGGTGCGCGACCCGGCCGAGTTGGCCCGCCGTATGGCCTTCCGGGCGGCCGGCGAAGCGGTGGCGCTGACCGTGCGCCGGGGGGGCCGCCCCCTGCATCTGGACGCCATCCTCGCCGATCCGGCGAATCTCGGGCCCGAGGCCCGCCCGCGGGAAGCGGAAAGCCCGCCGCCCTGAAAAAAAGCCGCGTCGTATTTTGGATCTGTATAGTCCTTATTTCGAAAACAGCCCTCAGCCAAGCCATTTTCCCGACTCGATCGCGCATGAACGGAAACCTCAATGTAGCAAGGATTTTCGGTCGCGAGACGACGCGGCAACGGGCCCGCCCGATAAGGCATTTACCCCATACCGATCGCACTTGAGGGATAAATCGGGAGCAGAAAAGATTTTCCTGAAAAGGTGTTGCTTTTACTTGGCGGTTGTCGTATAAATGCCATGGAAGCTGTCGTGTCCCCTTTCAACGGTCCCGTGTCTCTTCCCCCAGAGGCACGGGATTTTTTTTGCGCATGTTTTCGGGCGTTTTGACCCCGCGGCCTCCTCTCCCACGGTCCGGCGACGCCGGATACGGAAACCACGCCGAGATCCGGTCCGAGCTTGCGAATGGAACGGATCGACGAAGGGCGCACTTTGCGATCGGGAGTTTGCGGACGTCGCCCGAAACGATTGCGATACACAACGAATGCGTCATGCGGGCATGGACGATGTGTTTGTTGCCGCGTTGAGTCGGGCGACCTGCCGCGGCGTTGCGGCAGGCACAGACCCCTTGTCAGAAAGCCCTCCGGCGCGTACTATCTAGCGTTCCTGCCGATGTAGCTCAACGGTAGAGCACGGCTTTCGTAAAGCCGGGGTTGAGGGTTCGAATCCCTCCATCGGCTGTCTGCCGGGGTCTGCCCCCTTCGCTCGCAGACCCGTTTGCCAGCCCCGACCAACGCCCATGGACCCACCGTCTACCGTATGTCCTTGAGGTATTCCTGCAGCGATCTGACGTTCCAGGCCCCCTCCCGCAGGGCGCGAATGGCCTGGACCGCGGCCCGGGCGCCTGTAATCGTGGTAACCAGCGGGATATTGTGCATGACCGCCGCCGAGCGGATACGGCTCTCGGTGGCCGCACTGCCCCAGTAGATCGGCGTGTTGATCAGCAGGTTCACTTCGCCGTTGTTGATCATGTCGATCAGGTACGGCCCGGCCGGATCCTGCACCTTGGAAACGAGGTCGGCCTGGATGCCCGCAGCCTGCAGCGTATCCCGCGTGCGAGCCGTCGAGACAATCCGGAAGCCCATCTCGGCGAACTGGGCGGCGATGGGCACGATCAGGGGCTTGTCATGGTCGTTGACGCTGAGCAGGACGGTTCCCTCTTGCGGCAGGCCTCCTCCCGCGGCAATCTGCGATTTGGCGTATGCCAGGGCAAACGTCTCGTCGATGCCCATCACCTCGCCGGTGCTGCGCATCTCCGGCCCGAGGATACAGTCGACGCCGGGGAACTTGCTGAACGGGAAGACGGCTTCCTTGACCGAAACATGCCGCGGCCACGGGGCCTGGGTGATGCCATGGTCGGCCATCGCCTGTTCGAGCGACTTGCCGAGCATGATCTGCGTGGCGAGCTTGGCCCAGGGCACGCCGGTCGCCTTGCTGACGAATGGCACGGTGCGCGACGCGCGGGGGTTGACCTCGAGCACGTACACGACGTCATCCTTGACAGCATACTGCACGTTCATCAGTCCGCGGACGCCGAGCCGTTCGGCGAGCAGCGCGGTTTGCCGCTTGATCTCGTCGACGATCGCCGGCGAGAGTGAGTACGGGGGCAGCGCACAGGCGCTGTCGCCGCTGTGGATGCCGGCCTCCTCGATGTGTTCCATCACGCCGCAGACTTCGGTCCGTCGGCCATCGCTGATGCAATCGACATCGACCTCGGTCGCGTGGCTGAGGAACTGATCGATCAGGATCGGATGCCCCTTGTCGACCGTTGCGCTGCGGTCGGTCGCACGCAAAGCCGCATGCATATAACGCACGAGATCCTCTTCGAGGTGGCATTTCTCCATGGCGCGGCCGCCCAGGACGTACGACGGTCGGACGAGCACCGGATAGCCCACCTCGGCCGCGATTCGCTTGGCGCCGGCGAGGTCGAACGCGATGCCATTGGCCGGCTGGCGCAGCGCGAGTTCCTGGAGTACCTTCTGGAACTCCTCGCGGTCCTCGGCGAGATGGATGGATTCCGGCGACGTTCCCAGGATCGGAACACCCGCGTCCTTGAGCCCCTGTGCGAGGTTCAGCGGCGTCTGGCCGCCGAACTGCACAATGACGCCCTGCAAGAGCCCCTTGCCGCTGCGGTCAGCGAACGGCCGGCCATTGAGCCGCTCACAGATGTTGAGCACGTCCTCGTGCGTCAACGGCTCGAAGAAGAGCAGGTCGCTCGTATCGTAGTCGGTGCTGACGGTCTCGGGGTTCGAGTTGACCATCACGGTTTCGTAGCCCATCGCGCCCGACGCGAACACGGCATGCACGCAGCAATAGTCGAACTCGATGCCCTGGCCGATCCGGTTCGGGCCGCCACCGAGGATGACGACCTTCGGCTTGTCGCTGACACGGACCTCGTCATCGGGCGCGCTGCGCGGGCCGGCCGAACCTTCGCCCAGCACCGTCGGCGGGTTCTCGTGTGACGAGTAGTAGTACGGCGTATAGGCTTCGAACTCGGCCGCGCAGGTATCGACCAGCTTGTACACCGGAGCAGGCAGCAGGCGACGCGTCGCCGTGCGAATCTGCGCCGCGGGCACCTCGAACACCGTCGCCAGTTGCACGTCGGAATAGCCCCACTGCTTGGCCTGACGCAGCAACGCGGTCAGTGATTCCGTGGCGTCGTCCACGGTCTCGACATCGGCGCCCTTCGCCTCGGCCCAACGCTGGAACCGCGGGCGCAACGTCTTGCCATCCGCCTGTGCGCAGGCAAGGAGCTTTTCCTCGAACTCGACGAGTTCCTGGATGTTTTCGAGGAACCACGGATCGATCTTCGTCAGTTCGTGGATTTGCTCGATCGTCCAGCCCATCTTCATCGCGTAGCGGATGTAGTACAGCCGGCCCTGGCAGGGACGCTGCAGCTTGTCGCGCAACGTGGCATCGGGAATGGGCCATGTCGCGGCATGTTCTTCTTTCGTGTCCGCCGGGGCCTCGCCGGAACGCCGGCCGCGCAGCGTCTCGTCGGCGGCTTCGGCCGCGGCGCGTTCCTGGCGCCGACGGGCGGCGAGCCATTTGTCGTTGGCGTCGAGCCCAAGGCCGAACCGCTTGATCTCCATCGAACGGATGCCCTTCTGCAGCGACTCCTTGAACGTGCGGCCGATCGACATCGCCTCGCCGACGCTCTTCATCTGCGTGGTCAGCGTCTCGTCGGCCTCGGGGAATTTCTCGAACGTCCACCGCGGGATCTTCGTTACGCAGTAGTCGATCGTCGGCTCGAAGCTCGCGGGCGTCTTCTTCGTGATGTCGTTGGGGATCTCGTCGAGCGTGTAGCCGATCGCCAGCTTTGCCGCGATCTTCGCGATCGGATAGCCGGTGGCCTTGCTGGCCAGCGCCGAGCTGCGCGAGACGCGCGGGTTCATCTCGACGACGACCATGCGGCCTGTCCCGGGGTGCACGGCAAACTGGATGTTCGAGCCGCCGGTATCAACGCCGATCTCGCGGATGATCGCGATGGCCGCGTCGCGCATCCGCTGGTATTCCTTGTCGCTCAGCGTCTGGGCCGGCGCGACGGTGATCGAATCGCCCGTATGCACGCCCATCGCGTCGAAGTTCTCGATCGAGCAGACGATGACCACGTTGTCCGCCCGGTCGCGCATCACTTCGAGTTCATACTCCTTCCAGCCGAGGCAGCTTTCCTCGATGAGGATCTCGTGGACGCGCGAATACTCCATGCCGCGTTTGGCGATCGTTTCGAACTGTTCGAACGTGTTCGCGAAGCCGCCGCCGGTGCCGCCGAGCGTATAGGCGGGGCGGATCGCACAGGGCAGTTTGACGTCTTCGAGAATGCGCTGCGCTTCGGCCCACGTGTGCGCGATGCCCGACCGCGGCACGTCCAGGCCGATCCGCAGCATCGCCTCCTTGAACTCGGTGCGGTCCTCGGCCTTGTGGATGGCGTCGCGGGTCGCGCCGATCAATCGCACTCCGTGCCGTTCAAGGATGCCCTGGTCGGCCGCTTCGACCGCGCAGTTCAGGCCGGTCTGCCCGCCGAGCGTCGGCAGCAGCGAGTCGATCGGGTCGCCGGCGGCACGCTCGCGCGTGAGGATCTTGTCGATCGCCTCGGGCGTGATCGGCTCGATGTAGGTCCGATCCGCCAATTCGGGGTCGGTCATGATCGTCGCCGGGTTGCTGTTGAGCAGCACGATGCGTAAGCCCTCTTCACGAAGGGCTTTACAGGCCTGGGTGCCGGAATAGTCGAACTCGCAGCCCTGGCCGATCACGATCGGGCCGGAGCTGATGATCAGAACCGTGTGGATGTCGTCACGCTTGGGCATCGAGTACTCTCGTCTGGTCAACCGCCGCGCAAACCGGGCACATCCCCGGCCAAGCGGCGGCCCGAGGAGCTTACGCGAAACAGGGCCGATTTTCGACTGGCTTGGCCCGGAGCAATGATTGGAACCCGCCTTCGGCCGGGCAGGCTTCCTGCGGGAGCGAAGGTGCGAAACGGGCCCACGAGGTGCGAAACGCGGACGCTGGTGCTCGCCCGCGGCTGTTACGGGGCGAAGCGGTGATCCAGGTTGGCGCGGGCGTTCTTCAGACGCTGCGCCGTGGCGGGATCCTGTGATGTTTCCGCGGCGTCGATCAGACGACCGAGCCAGTCGGGGATTTCGTCACCGGTCAGGCGCCGGCGGGCCTGGGGCCAGAGGCTTTCGGCGTTCTTTGCGTCGTGCAGGTTCAGGTAAGCCTCGAACAGGGTAAACGTGGCGCGGGCCTTGGCGTCGTCGTCTTCGAGCCGGGCGATCGCGTCGCGGAGCAGGGGCACAGCCAACCCGTTGGCATTATGTCGCGTCATTACCTCGCCGAGCATCGCGGCCCGGCTCGGATGTGCATCCTGCACCAGCGGCTGGGCCTTGGCCCATACCTCGTCCCGGCGGTCGGTGTCGCCGTCATGCTGCGGCTTGGCACCCCCGGCGATCTGGTGCAGCACGCTCCTTTCGAGGTGGTCCCACGTCGGCCTCGCCGCCAGCCACACCCACAGCCGGACGTTGTCAACATGTACCTCGGCACGGAACGACCACTCCATCTCGTTCACCATCCGCCTGGCGTACTCGCTATTCGGGGATACGCTGTCGAACTCGTTCCAGATCAGCGCAATGGCGACGGCGTCGCCCTTCTGTCTCTGTAGGTAAGGGACGTACGCCGACAGCGTCTGCGAACGGCGGAACGTCATGTCCTTGAACCGTGGCGAATCGGGGTCCAGCGGTGATAATGCCAACGCTTTGCGGTACGCCTCATCCGCCTGCTCGTGCTCGCCCCGGCCCACGAAGTACCTCGCCCGGTTCGTCCAGTACTCCGGCGAGTCGGCCTTGGCTTCCTCCTGCTCAAGAATCCGGCGCTCGATCACCCTCGCCCCCGTCGTTGCCTGCACCCGACCCGCCAGTGCCGCCAGCCCCGGCGGAACCTCGGCGCTGGACTCGGTCGCCAGGGACTCGATCAGCGACTGGGCCTTGTCCGCTTGATCGTTCTTCTGGTACGCCTCCGCCAAAGCGGCGCGGGTCTGCCACCGCAGCGACCGCTCAAGATCCTTGCGCTGCCACGTCATCGCGCTCAGCCGGTTCATGGCCGCTTCGTCGGCGTCGGTGAGCGGCAGCGTCAGCGAACGCTCGAACATCGTCACCGCCATCCCCGGCCAGGGCCCCGCCAACACCTCGCCCAGCCGATACGCGTCGTACGCTCCCTCAGGTCTCACCACGTCCAGCAGCCACTTCAGCGAGAGAGGCGGATCGACGGAACGGCTGAGCGTGACGCACCGATGTGCCGCAGCTGAGTCCCCGGGGTTCCGCCGTAGTTGCTCCTCCATTTCCTTCATCAGCCACGGTATGTTATTCACCTCCTGATGCAGTCGCACGCGGAGCCTGAACCAGTAGAACTCGATCTCGTCTTCGTGCCACGGCTGCAGCTTGCGCTGAGCCAGCTTCTCCCGTGCCGCAGTCTCCCAATTTACCAACCACCGATCTGTGCGCTCCCACGGCGACACGATATGTTGAGGCTCCCAGCCTGCCGCCATCCGGCGCACCAACACGTAGCCCCGTCCTGGTCTCGCGGTGGGCAGGTGGTCAATGGTGGCCCTGGCCAGATCGTCGTCCTGCCGGTCGATCAGAAAATCCACGAGCTGCGACCACGCGGAATCGTCGACCTAGTCGAGGTGTCGAGCCATCGCCTGTAACGTGAAGTCTACCTCATTGGAATGGTGATGCTTGTCCCGATGAACTGCCTGGCGTCCATCCCGGACCAGCAGATTGAACCGTATCATCAGCGACGTGGCATCTTCCGGCAGCGGGGCGGCGAGCATCTCACGCACCCACTCGCCGCGGTCACGCTCCAGCAGCACCTCGGC
>JAFGKA010000062.1 GCA_016928855.1 Phycisphaerae bacterium | reverse complement strand
TTGTGTTCAGACAGGGCGGGCGGAGGACTCCGCGAGATTCGTGCGGCCGCGGCGCGCCTGTTCGATCTGTCGGCCGAGGAGGCCGAGGAGGTGCTGACGGAGTCGCGATGGACGGATGGCACGACCGGCGGGTTGTGTGACGTATCCGAGCGGCGGGCGGAGGTGACTGTGCCGCCATAGATCGACAACGTGAAAGAAGCAGGCAGGCGAGCCGTACTCGAGCGAACGGCGCGAAGTCTGCCGATCGGGAGCGGGAGAGAAGCCTGATGACGGTGCTTTCCAGGGGAAAACGATCGCTCGGATGACGTGCGGGCGCTGACTTGCGGGAGCGTCGCGAGTTGGACTATCATGCCGCGGCCCGAGGCCATGGTGTGATAGGGAACAGAAAGGCGTCGCTCCGGCTGTGAAGCTCTCCATCGTCATGCCCGTGTTCAATGAGGTGGCCACGCTCGAACGAGTGGTTCGGCGGGTCGTCGACGTGGATGTGGGCATGGCCAAAGAGCTGATCATTGTAGACGACGCCTCGACGGATGGGACGCGCGACCTGTATGGGTCCATCGGCGAGCAGGCCAAGGATGGGCCCGTGCAGGTGCGCGTCCTTTTGCATGAACGCAACGGCGGCAAGGGCCGGGCGCTGCGAACGGGTTTCGAGGCGGCGACGGGGGATATCATCCTGGTCCAGGATGCCGATCTCGAATACGATCCGCGGGACTATCCGCGGCTGCTGGCGCCGATCCTCGACGGGCGGGCGGACGTGGTTTATGGCTCGCGGTTCGTCGGTGGCGATGCGCACCGCGTGCTATTTTTTTGGCACATGCTTGGCAACCGGTTTCTCACACTGCTCAGTAACGCGTTCACCAATCTGAACCTGACGGACATGGAGACCTGTTACAAGGTGTTTCGGACCGAGGTGCTGCGCAACATGACCCTGCGCAGCGACCGGTTCACGATCGAGCCCGAGCTGACCGCCAAGGTCGCGCGCGGCCGGTGGCGTGTCTACGAGGTTGGGATCAGTTACGCCGGGCGGGACTACAGCGAAGGCAAGAAGATCACGTGGCGCGATGGCATCGCGGCCATCTGGGCCATTATCCGATACCGCTTCTTTGGCTGAGGGTTCCATGAAGGTCATCAATATCTGCGGGGCTCGTCCCAACTTCATGAAGATCGCTCCGCTCATGCGTGCGTTTGCGGCGTGCGAGGCGATCGATCCGCTTCTCGTGCATACCGGGCAGCACTATGACGAGAAGATGAGCAAGCTTTTTTTCGACCAGCTCGAGATTCCGCGCCCCGACGTGAATCTCGAGGTGGGCAGCGGCTCACACGCGCAACAGACCGCCGCGATCATGCAGCGCTTCGAGCCGGTCGTGATGGAGCACCGGCCTGATGCCGTGCTCGTCGTGGGCGATGTGAACTCGACGATCGCGTGTGCGCTGGTGGCGAGCAAGCTCGGCGTTGCCGTCTTTCACGTGGAAGCGGGGCTTCGCAGCTTCGACCGCGGCATGCCCGAGGAGATTAACCGAGTGCTCACGGACGCGATCAGCGATCTGCTGTTCGTCAGCGAGCCGAGCGGACTGGAGAACCTCGCGCGGGAGGGCGTGGCCGAAAACCGGATGCATTTCGTCGGCAACGTGATGATTGACACGCTGCAGGCGAATCGGCGGCGTGCCGACGCTTCGACCGTGCTGCAGACGCTCGGTGTGGCGCCGAAGGGGTACGTCGTGGTGACGCTCCATCGGCCGAGCAACGTGGACGATCCTGCCGTGCTGGCCGCGATCACGGGTGTATTGGAGGCCGTGCAGGCCGATCTGCCCGTGGTGTTTCCCGTGCACCCGCGGACGCGCAAGAACATCGAGACGGCCGGGCTGGCTCCGCGCTATGAGGCGATGGACAGGCTCACGTTGATGGATCCGGTCGGATATCTCGATTTCCTCAAGCTGCTGGCGGATGCCGCGGTTGTGATGACGGATTCGGGTGGGATCCAGGAGGAGACGACGATTCTCGGTGTGCCGTGCCTGACGCTCCGAGAGAATACCGAGCGGCCGGTCACGTTGACACAGGGGACCAATCAACTCGTCGGCATGGATCCCGAACGGATTCTGACGGCGTATCGGGGGGTGCGTGGCGGGCCGCCAACAACATCACATGTGCCGGACAAATGGGACGGCCATGCGGCGGAGCGGATTGCCGCGATCATCGAGGCCTGGGGGTGTTCGCGCGGCTGAGGCCGGGGACGTTACTCATTTGTTACGAGGCCGTAGTCCGGGCGTCCATCGCGACGGGGCCGTGGCCAGAGAATCCGGCCGCAACATTGCGTGGTGTCCCCCTGTTCGCCGCGAAATCGATGCTTGGCTGACTGCCCGGCAATAATGAGTAGCGTCCCCTACTTGAGTGACGGGTCGTTCAGCACGTCATTGAGCGTGGCGTGGAGGACAAGCACCTGATCCAGTCGCGTGACACGAATCGCGTCGCGTATTCGCATGTCCACGCCGATGATCGCGATGCGTCGGCCATCCAGCTTGAAGCTGTTGCTGAGCTTGACCAGGGCGCCCAGGGCGACGCTGGGGGCGAACCGCACGTTCGCCATATCCAGCACGATCGGGATGCGGGCGCGAGTCCCCGCGGCCTCGAGCACATCCTGCGTCAATTGCCGCGTGGACGTTTCGTCGAGCGAACGTTTCAGGACGGCGATCAGGAGCACTTGCTCGTGCGGCCGAATTTCGGTAACCGGGGTTTCGGGCATGATGGTCTCACTTGCCAGGGGCACGGGTCGGTCAAGTGGCTGCCGTGGCGACGAGGGCCCTTGCTTGTTGCGGCGGCCAGGAACACAATAACGGCTGTGGCCCGGTCGTAAAAGGGCGGCCCCCGAGCCGACGCATCGTATGGGTTGATCGATGAGTCGGGGAGGATCGTTCCATGTCAGAACCAGACGCCACGGTGTTGATTATTGACGATGAAGAGGCTGTCCGTCGTCCCATGGCGATGTACCTCGTGGCGCGGGGCTTCCGAGTTCTTGAGGCGGTGGATGGCCGTTCGGGCGTAGAGGCGTTTCGACGGGAACAGCCGCAGCTCGTGCTCGTGGACCTTCGCATGCCGGAAATGGACGGCCTCGGGGTCATCGAAGTGCTCTCCCGGGAGGCGGCCCAGACACCGGTCATCGTGGTCTCGGGTACTGGCCGGATCGAGGATGCCGTCGAGGCGCTGCATCGCGGGGCGTGGGACTACGTCGTCAAACCGATCGAAGACATGGCGGTGCTCCTGCACGCGATCAGGCGTGCGTTGGAGCGGGGCCTTCTGATCCGGGAAAACGAGTTCTATCGAGAGCATCTTGAGCAGCAGGTGCGGCAGCGCACCGCGGAGCTGGAAGCAGCGAACCAGTCGCTGGCGGCCGAAGTCGACGTGCGCCGGCAGGCGGAGGCGCAGTTGCGTGAGAGTGAGCAGCGATTTCGAGCCGTGATTGAGCAGGCCGCCGACGGGTTCTGTCTTCACGCGATGGACGGAAGGATCCTTGATGTGAACCAGCGTACCTGTGATACCCTTGGGTACAGTCGCGAGGAGCTGCTGTCGATGGGAATCCGGGACGTGGAAATGACGTACGATAAACACATGTACCTGGAGGGACTCGAGGAGCAGCTCGCTTCGGGCGAGCCTGTTACCCTGGACGGGCTGCAGCGACGAAAAGACGGTACGACGTTCCCTGTGGAGGTTCGCGCGAGGCAGCTCGCGCTGAGTGGGCAGTTGTGCATGGTTGCACTGGCTCGCGACGTTACCGAGCGGAAACGGGCAGAGCAGGCGATTCAGAAGAGTGAGGCACTTCTTCGTGAGACGCAGGCGATCACGAAAGTCGGCGGGTGGGAATACGACGTGGCGACCGGGAGCATCGCATGGACCGATGAGGTCCGCTGGCTGTACGGCGTTGGACCGGACTTCGACCCGAACGATATCGCGGCGGACACATCGTTCTACGCGCCGGAGGCGGCGCCTGTTGTGCGACACGCGTTTGAGCGGGCTCTTTCCCACGCCGAGCCCTACGATCTGACCGTGGAGTTCATCCGAGCCAACGGCGAACGGATCTGGGTTCGCACGATGGGCCGACCGGAGGTGCAGGATGGCAAGGTCGTCCGCATCTCCGGCAACTTCATGGATATCACGGAACGCAAGCAGGCGGAGGCCGCGTTGGCCCAACATCAACATCATCTCGAAGAGCTTGTCGATGAGCGGACGCGCGACCTGAAGGCGGCGCAGGAGGAGTTGCTTCGCAAGGAGCGTCTTGCCTCGCTGGGCCAGGTGATCGCGACCGTGGCGCACGAGATCCGCAACCCCCTGGCGACGATCCGCACTTCGGTTTTCACCGTGGACGAGCGGGTGCGCGGCAAGGGCCTGGACGTGGAGCGGCCGCTGGACCGTGTGGAACGTAGCATCGATCGCTGCGACGCCATCATCGAGGAGCTGTTGGACTACACGCGTGCGCACGGGCTTCGGCGTGTCGTGACGCGGATCGATGAGTGGCTGGAACGTATGCTTGATGAGTACCCGGTGCCCGAGGGTATCGAGATCGAGCGCCGTCTGGCGGCGGGCGTGGAATTGAGCATCGATCCGGAGCGGTTTCGCCGGTGCTTGATCAACCTGCTGGACAACGCGTGGCAATCACTGGCTGACGTGGCCGAGGATCGGAACAAGATCATTGTGGACTCGGCTGTGGCAGATGATCGGTTGCGGGTGCGCGTGATGGACCGTGGCGCCGGCGTCTCGCCGGGTGCGATGCCCCGGATTTTCGAGCCACTGTTCAGTACGAAAGGGTTTGGCGTCGGGTTGGGGCTTTCGTTCGTCAAGCAGGTGATGGAGCAGCACGGTGGTGGCGTCGAACTCGAGAATCGACCCGGCGGGGGGACGGCGGCAACGTTGTGGCTTCCGCTGTCGCCGACTGCGCCCGCTGAATGATGCCGTTGCCGACCGCTACAGGTTGTTCGCCTATCGGTGCAGAACGCTCAAGACACTGGAATATTCGTCGGTCCACAGGGGGGTGTCCGGGGATCGAGGCAACTGCCGCCATTTCGCATGATCGACGAGCAGGCCGAATGCGTCTGGTTTCCTGGCTATGACCACGACCACCGCACGCTGGGCCCCGAACGCCTGTGCGGCCTCGCTGAGTTCGTCGCTGGTTTCTTCACGAATCAGGCAGGTGAGGCCGGCATCCTCCGCCAGTCTCGCCAGCACGGGTTGCAGGTCCAGGAAGCGGTTCGTGATGTGAAACGCGAGGACGCCATCGGCCGTGACCTTCGAGACGTACAACTGCATCGCTTCGCGCGAGAGCAGGTGCGTCGGAATCGCATCCGAGCTGTAGGCGTCGAGCACGAGGAGGTCGAACTGTCCGTCCGCCGCGTTCGCGAGCATCCGCCGCGCATCGCCGAGGACGACGTCTACGGTTCCCTGGCAGTCACGCAGATAGGTGAAGAATCGCGGGTTCGCGGCAATATCTGCGACACCGGGATCGAGTTCGTAGAACGTGAAGTGATCTCCCCGTTCGGCGTAGGCTGCCAGCGCGCCGGCGCCGAGGCCCACGAGGCCGGCCGTCAAGGGAGCCGACCGCATTCGGGCCGCGTCCAGGACATCGTCGAACGGACCGCCACGGTGGTAGTAGGCGAGCGGTTCACGGCCGTACCGCAGGCCCGGTCGTTGCATCCCGTGCACTGTGGTGCCGTGATAGAGTGAATGCAGGGCGCCGTTATCGCTGGCGACGACGCGTTTGACGCCGAAGAAGTTCCGTGCGGCATGAAGCTGTCGGCCTTCGCCAACCCGCACGTGCAGGCTGAGTGCCAGCAGTGCCGCGGCGTAGCCCAGCGCGAATCCGGTCGGTCGTTTACGGAGCACCAGGCACGCGGCGCCCGTCGTGACATACAGGATTGCCACGCCCAGCCACGTACCGCCCCAGCCGATGGCTCGAAACGCGGCCACGAGCCCGAGGGCGAACGCGGCCAGCAAGAGCGGGCCGACCCAATCCAGCCATGGGTAGCCTGGTCTGTTGGCGGCTGGTCCGGCGGGTGGGCGGAGTGCGCACGCGGCGACCATCATCAGCGGGTATTCGATTACGTTGGTGAACAGCAGTGGCGCGAGCAAGGTATTGAGCATGCCGCCGCACAGGCCGCCGACCGCGATCCACAGGTAAAACTCCGTCAGGTGCCGGGGGTCCGGCCGCGTGCGGACGAGTTCGCCGTGGCAGAGCATGGCGGCGACGAAGAACATCACCAGGTGAAAGACCAGGACGCGGATTTCGAGGCCGGTCAGCGTGACGAAGAACAAGGGCGCCGACAGGACGACGACGAACGGGAACAACCGTACCATCAGGGTATGTGAGAGCGGGGGCTTGCGGGCGAAGACCAGGACAAACGTCAGCAGATAGGTGGCCAGTGGGATCACCCACAGCAGCGGTGCGGCCGCGAGATTCGTGGTGATGTGGCTGGTCACCCCCAGCAGCAGGCTCGACGGGACAAGGGCGCACAAGACCCACCGCACGCGTTGAGCGGCGGCGATGCGCTG
>JAFGKA010000488.1 GCA_016928855.1 Phycisphaerae bacterium | reverse complement strand
CGCCGCGATGGCATCGCTGACCCAACGGGTCCAGGCGCTCGGCGACGGCGGCGAGCAGCTCACCAAGCGCCTTGTCGCCCGTTCAGCGCTTGCGAATGCCTTGCGGCGTCTGCAAATGGCGCAGGACGATCTCAACGCGTGCGTCCAACAGACCACAATCGCGAGCAATTTCCGTCTCGAAACGGCAATCCAGCGGGCTGCCGGCGCGGCCGAAGTCGTCGCCACACGCCGTACGTTCATCGATAGTCAGCTTCAGAAGGAAGCCCATCGCCGCGCCGAGGCCGACCGGCAGGCCCGGCTGACCGCCCTGCAACACGAGGCGGACACCCTGACCGCGCAGCTTGATGAACGTCGCAACGCCCTCGCGGTCACGCAGACGAGGCTGTTTGAGGCCATGCGGGCGTGGACGGCCGCCGTTGAACAGGCAGAAGCCAAACAGACCGCGCAGCAAACACGACTGGCCATCCGCGATCGGCTGGCTGCCGCCGAAGAAGCCCTTGCCGCCGCTCGATCGCGGGCAGCGCATCATCTTGATCGGGTTCGCTTCACCCCGGCGGCGTACACACCCCGGCCGGTGAATCGTCAGAGCCGTGCCGCCTGGAGCCTGGCCGCTGGAGGTCTTGTCTTCGGCATCACGGTCGGCGTGCCCTACGCCCGTCGACGTTTCAAACCGGCGTGATCGCCGAATTCGCACGGCGCCAACCGAGCCCGGCCAGGAACGCACCGAAACCGACCGCATGCCCGATCGCGAAGAGCCCCCACGGAAACGCCCGTGGCAGGTTGCCCGCCTGCAGGTGCCGCCAGTCCCAACAAAACGCAAGAATGATGATCACCGCCCCCACCACAATCCCGGTCCACGACCACCACGGCGGCTGGTACGGGCAGCCACGGGCTTCGCGAACGAGAATGATTGCCCCGGCCAGGATCATCGCCAACGAGACCAGCACCGGCGTCAGCACCGGCCCGGCCCACAGACGCGGCAGCAGAAACAGGATGTCCCACTGGAAGATCGACGCCGGCCAGTCGATACACGCCTTCAGCCACACGTAGAAGAAGATATCCCAGACGCCGAACGCGATCATGAAGCAGGCGAACCACTGGCCGATCGTACGGGCGCACATCGCCGCAACCGCCGCGAGGATGACAAGCGTGCTGAATTCGCGGCCCAGCTCGACCCAAAGGCACTGGGCGTGCACGCCGCCTTCCGCCTTCAACTGCTCCAGCGTCAGGACGGGAAACAGCTCACCGTCCGGCGACTCGGGGTGATAGGTCGCTCGCAGGGGCTCATAGATCATGCGGAGGTAGACCACGACCGCGGATTCGACGTACGCGAAACCGATCGCGAAGAGCACCAGCGCGATCAGCGTCCGTCGCGAAGGGCCACCGCCTGCTATGCGTGCCGGCGCCGCCATGGTCACTCCGCGTGTGTGGCTCGCGCACCGCCGAACTCGCCGGCCACGTGCTGCGGCGCCAGTCTGAGATAGGTCTCGATCCCCTCGTGGATGTACGCGCGGTCGCGATCGGTCGTCTCGCGAACGACCCGGCCCGGAATGCCCATCACGACCGAACTGTCCGGAATGATCGTCCCAGGAACGATCACGGCTCCCGCGGCGATGACGCAGTCGCTGCCGACCTCGGCATCGTCGAGCACCGTCGCCCGGATCCCGATCAGCGTGCGCGGCCCGATCCGCCGACAGTGCACGACCGCGTGATGTGCGATAAGCACGTCCTCGCCGATGTCGAGCGGCACGTCCGTCGCGCAATGCAGAACCGCGCCGTCCTGGACATTCGTCCGGTCGCCGATGCGGATCGGCGCCACGTCACCCCGAATGACGGCCCCGTACCAGATACTCGCGTTCGCGCCAATGGTAACGTCGCCGACGACGACGGCGTTGCAGGCCACGTAGTAATCGCCAATCCTGTTCATGAGCGCAGCCATACAGGGTATTCTATTGGTGGAATCGCATCTATGGGTCTGCGGCAGCGCGCGCCGCCAATCGCACGTCAGCGCAACGGGCGAAGAAGAATCGGCTCAGACAGAGGGCCGGCACAGCCCCGGCAGTCACGACAGCCGCGCGAGTCAGGCCACCCGGATGACTTTCGCAAGATCGGCCACGAAGTCCTTGCACGCCTGCTCGATGCACTTCTCCCACTCGGACGCGTACAGCTCGAGATAGCGAACGTCTTCGTAGGCGTAGAGGATCGACCGGGAGGCATTGACGATCGCCCCGGTGCCGTCCGACTTGAAGCAGGCGGCGACATCCTCGGCCGTGCCGCCCTGCGCCCCGTAACCCGGGACCAGGAAGATCGAATTCGGCATCATCGCCCGGAGCTTCAGCGCGTTGTCACGATCCTGCGCACCAACGACCGCGCCCACGCAACTGTACCCGGCGGTTCCCACCAGGCCGTCGTCCTGCGCCCACGCGGCCACCTCGCGTGCAACGCTTTCGCAGAAGCTCATGCCGTCCGCACCGGGGAGATCCTGGATGCGGGCCGCCGATTCGTTCGTCGTGCGAACGAGCGCGAACACACCCTTGCCCTCGTCCCGGGCAACGTCGATGAACGGCCGGACGCCATCCAGCCCGAAGTATGGATTGACCGTCACCGCGTCCGGCGCGACCAGATCATCCAGGTTTCCGAAATCTGGATCCGCCAGATGCGCCCGGGCGTACATCTCGGACGTCGAGCCGATATCCGCCCGCTTGCAGTCGCCGATCACGATGAGATCCCGGTCCGCCGCCTCCTGAACCAGCTCGTAGTAGCCCTCGATCCCCTCCCAGTAGTACCGCTCGAAGAAGGCGATATTGATCTTGACCGCCGGAACGTATGGCGCCACGATCCGGATCACGCGACGGCTGAATTCCAGCACCGCGTCGAGCGCGACCTCGGCATCGTTCTCATCGTTCATGTCACGGTGTTCACTGATCTCGGCCGGCAGACGACTATAGATGGGGTCAATTCCCACGCAAGCGGGGGCACGCTTCGACCGGATCGCTTTGAGCAGTCGATCCGCGAAGTTGTCTGGCATATCGGCAATCCTTTCTGTTGATCGCGCGAAGCGGATCCGGCTTCCAGGCCCCGGCCTCACGGCTGGTTCCCGACCGGGCCGTTCCGGTTACCACCGGCCACGGCAACAAACGAGTGGGCCCACAGAGGGTACACACAGGCCACGGACGTGGGCGTCGAGGCCCGCGACGTCCGACCCCGCCCACATCGGCCCGGGATCATACCCGACACCCCGGGGGCGGGCAAGGACCATCTGACAAATTCTTACGGAAAAGGGAGTTCCGCGAAACGCCAGACCACGTCACCGACGGCTGCGGCACTGGCAACGACGAGGCCATCCCGATAAGATGGTCCCATGGGTGAGCGTACACAAGCGGCCCGGCCGACCGGGTGATGGAGATTACGCGTTGGTGGCAGATGAGAACAACGGCTACGGGGTAAGCGACGAGCACGAACCATCGCAGGAGCCGTCGAGCGGAACGGGCACACTCCAACCCATGACCGTCGTGCGGTACGGGCGGATGGGACTCGTCGGCGAGTTCACCCATCCGGTCCGCATGCGCCTGCCGACCTGCGGACGCATCGTGGTACAGACGGACCGCGGGATCGAGATCGGCACCCAAGTCCACCTCACGTGCTCGTCCTGCGAGAAGCGGATCTCCCGCGAACAGATGTACAGCTACGTCGAGCGCAGCGGCCCTGAACACCTTCGCCCGCGCGCGGGCCGCGTTCTGCGAACGGCTACGGACGACGACCTGGCGGACGAGCGACATCTGCGGACCGACGAACAGGAGAAACTCAAGGCGTGTGCTGCGTTCGTCGAAGCGCACAAACTGCCGATGAAGCTGGTGGACTGCGAGCACCTGCTGGGCGGCGAACGCATCATCTTCTACTTCATGGCCGAAGGGCGCATCGATTTCCGCGACCTGGTGCGCGACCTCGCCCGCGAGTTCCAGACCCGGATCGAAATGCGACAGGTCGGAGCGCGCGACGAGGCGCGGCTCATCGCCGACTACGAAACATGCGGACGTGAGTGCTGCTGCAAGAATTTCCTCAAGACGCTCAAGCCCATCACGATGAAGATGGCAAAGATGCAGAAAGCCACGCTCGATCCGTCCAAGGTCTCCGGACGCTGCGGTCGATTGAAGTGCTGTCTGCGTTACGAACATGAGAACTATGAGGAACTTGACAAGCAGCTTCCGAGAATCGGGGCCTGGGTCCGCAGCACGCAGGGGGAAGGCCGCGTCGCCACGCGCCAGATTCTCACCCAGCTCGTCGAGCTTCTGACGGAAGACGGACGACGTCTCATCGTGCCCATCGAGGAGGTCGAATCCGTCGGCCAGGCACCGGTCAAGCCCGAAATACCGCCCGACGTCGCCGAACGCCGGCCGGCCCCCGGCAAGGTCCCCGCGGATCCGCCTGACAACGGCGGCCCGGCGACAACAGCGCCGGCGAGCGAATCCGACTCGCCGGACGGCGTCGAGGGCGAGAGCCGGCGCAAGCGACGCCGCCGAGGTCGACGCGGCCGACGCGGAAAGGCCAGGGATGGCGGCACCGACGAAGCATCCGCATCGCCGGGGCCTGGAAATGGCACTGCCGAAACGGATTGAACAAGCCATGGCAAAGTCACCCGCAATACAGATGAAGAGCCTCGCCGATATCGTGTGCGAGGTCGGCGCCTACGCATTGGAGGGCTTCGAGTTTGTGCGCGACGGCCTGACGGTCGCGTCGGACAAGGTTCACGGCCCCCCGTCGCGCGCGCATCGCCGGGTCTTCGAGTGGATGAGCAAGAAGCAGCTCACGCTCGAAGCGCTGCAGGAACTGGCCGACGAAGGCCGTCTCCCGGCCAAGCTTCGCGAGGACGTCGAGAAGGCCGGAGGCATCGGCGCCCTGAATCGGCACGTCACGGGACAGCAACTGTGCGAAGCCCTGCGCGACATCGCCGTCGAGCGATGGGGGCTTCTTGCGCAGGCCGTCCTCGGCCACTGGGGAATCTACGCCACGCGCGACTTCGGCGAAATCGTCTTCGCGCTGGTCAACAACGAGGTGCTCTCGAAGCAGCCGACGGACTCGATCCGGGACTTCGATCGGGTGTTCGATTTCGACAGGGCCTTCGCTGGCGCCTACCGGATTCAACTGAATCGCAAGCCCTGAGCGTTTCGACGGATCGACCCGGCAGCACGGCGCCAGGTCGGTGAAAGCCGGGCACGAACTGTGGATACACGTGAGGGTCGCCCTCGCGGCAACCGGTCCCGCCGGCGGCAGGTCGAAGCCCGGCCACACGCCCAAGGGTTGCCAACGACCCCTGGGACCTGCTATAAGTGCTCCGGCGCGGCGGGCATCCGCCGTGTCGGCGTTTCAGTCCTTGGATTGAACCGTTGCGTCCTCTTGCCTTGGGGCCGGTATTCTGTCCGGCTCGCGGGGAGATCTCCGAGCGAGAAACGGAGGCGACGTCAGCGTTCAGTGGGCCCCGCCCACAGGGCACGTAATGGAGGTAGTCACTGGATGGCCAACGAGAAGCATATCGCGGCCGGTACAAAGGTAACCGTGGCCAAGGCGATCGACGTGCCGCAATGGTCCGAGTGGGATGACGACAAGGGCCGAACGTCGATGCCCACAAAGCGCCGACTGCAACAACTCTTTTTCCGCGGCGACAAGAAGGTCACCGCGGAAATCGTCTATATCGCGAAGGAAAGTGAACGCGACCAGTTGCGGCGACAGGGCCGCGTAAAGGTCCGCATCCGGGATTCCTCAGGCGCCGCTGTCGTGGTCACCGCCGACGCCGAATCGCTCAAGAAAGCCTAGGACGCGCGCATTCGCACGGGCGGTCAACACGGGCAAAGCCTCCGGGCCCTGCGGATACCGCCCGTGAGGCTGTACGCCAATCGCACCGCCGTTTGCCGCACGGTCTACCGCGTTGAGCGGCAAGCCTCTATAATGCCTGCATGGCCACCAGCTTCGCCACCTTTGAGCGGCTCAAGGACAAGGGCGTCAGCGCGTTCAAAGCCGGCGATTACCCAACGGCGAAGTCCTACCTGATCCAGGCCGCCGATTGTATGATCGAAATGGCCGAGGCGACCCCGGACGAATCCCGGCGCCGGCACCACGAGCAACTGGCCACCGAACTGATCGACCTCGCCAAGGACTGTGATCGCCTTTCCGGCAGCCCGGGCAAGCGGCGCGCACCGCTCCGTGAAGCGGACGACGGCGGCGCCGATGCGTCGGATTGGCTGGTCCGCGAAAAGCCCACGATCGGCTTCGACGATATTGCCGGCCTTGACGACGTGAAGGCCGAGATCCGTCTGAAAATGATCTATCCGCTCTCGCACGCCGATCTCGCGCAGCGGTATGGAATCCATTCCGGCGGCGGCGTGCTACTCTATGGCCCGCCCGGCACGGGCAAGACGATGATGGCCAAGGCCATTGCCCATGAGGTCGACGCGGCGTTTTTCGTGATCAGCCCCGCGCAGGTCCTCAGCAAGTGGGTCGGCGAGGCCGAGCAGAATATCCGCAAACTCTTCGACGCCGCCAAGGCCGAGCCGATGAGCGTAATCTTCATCGACGAGGTTGAAGCGCTCGTGCCCAAACGTCAGAGCGACAGTTCGTCGGTCATGCAGCGCGTCGTGCCGCAGATCCTCCAGGAACTCGAAGGCTTCGACCGCACAGCGGATCGCTGCCTGCTGTTCATCGGCGCGACGAACAAGCCCTGGATGCTCGACGAGGCGATGATGCGGCCGGGCCGGCTCGACGCCCGGATCTTCGTGCCCCTCCCGGATGCGCCGGCGCGCTACCGGTTGCTCGAAATGTACTTGGCGAAGCGCCCGCTGGCCGACGACGTGGACCTCGGACAGCTCTGTGATCGGCTGGCTGGCTACAGCGGCGCGGACATCAAGAACATTGCCAACCGGGCCGCCGCCCGACCGTTCACGGAAGCCGTCAATGGCGCCGAGCCGCGGTCCATCGCGATGGCGGACGTCGAAGCGGTCATCGCCGAGACGCCCCCGTCCGTCCTGCTGAAAGACCTGGCCCGCTATGACGCCTTCGCGCAGACCGGCCTCTGAGCCGCCTCCTACGGTTGACCGACATTGACAAGAAATTAGCCTCGGTTTGAATCCCTGCCGGGATAGTCCTAGAATAGCGAGGCCCAATGGGATGTGTCCCTGCCTCGTGTGTTCATCCTTTTCCGGCTCCGACATCTCCGATTGGCCACACGCAGACGTTCCGTTCGGAAGGCCCGTGTGGAACGCGTTTCACGAAGCGCGGTGAATGAAATGGCGAACTGAATACGCTTCCAAGCGAGCCCGGTGCAACGCGTGCAACAGGGGAACAGGCGGGACGAAGTATCCGCCGTGACGCTGGTGTGCTTCGGATACGCGGCAGGCACCCGCCAGACGCTCGTGCTCATACGGTGGTATCACCTCCATGGAGGTTGTCCGCGTCCGTTGGAGCAGGGAAGCGAGAAAGACGGAGTTGACTATGGCAAAACGAAACCGGACGTCCTTCCAGAAACGCGACCGCGAGCGGAGAAAAACCGAGAAAGCACAACGGAGGCGCGATCGACGGGAGGGGCGAACGGACGCGTCCGGCGATGGCGCCGCCGGCGAAGCGATTGTCGTAGAGAGTGGGGAGTACGGCATCCCCGAATCCGAAAGGGAGCCATCCCCCGCGCTGGAGCCGCCGACAGAAGAGGAACCTCGTCCTGACGCCGCCTGATGTTCCCATGCGGCACGACGAGAAAGACAAGCAGATCACGCTCTTCGGCAACGAGCACCGGTGGTGCCAGATGCCGGAGTGAAAGGTATTATGGTAGCTACGCCATGAAAGTGCTGTTAATCGCCGCGGCAACGCCCGACACGTTTTGGAGTTTCAAGTACGCCCTGTCCTTCGTCTCCCGACGATCCGCGTTTCCGCCATTGGGCCTGCTGACCGTCGCCGCCATGCTTCCCGAGGAATGGGAGTTGCGGCTCGTCGACCTGAACAACCGACGGCTGCGGGATGCGGACATCGAGTGGGCGGATTACGTGTTCCTGTCCGCCATGCTCGTGCAGGCGGATTCGGCCCGCGCCGCCGCGCTTCGATGCCGTGCGAAACACAAGACCGTCATTGCCGGCGGGCCCCTGTTCACGACCAGCCACACCCGCTTTCCCGAGGTCGAGCACTGCGTGCTTGGCGAGGCTGAGAACATCATGCCGGCGCTCGTGGCGGATATGGAATCTGGCCATCTGCAACGCTTCTATTCCAGTGACGAACGGCCCGCACTGGCCCAGACGCCCATCCCGCGATGGGATCTCATTCCGGTGCACCAGTATGCCATGATGCCGTTGCAGTTCTCCCGCGGCTGCCCGTTCAACTGCGAATTCTGTGACATCATCGTCATGAACGGACGTATTCCCCGCACGAAGAGCCCGGAGCAGATGATCGCCGAACTGGAGAGCCTGGTCGCCGTTGGCTGGCAAGGCCCGGTGTTCATCGTCGACGACAACTTCATCGGCCACAAGGCCAAAGTGAAGGCCTTCCTCCGCGCCCTGATTGTCTGGCGTCAGCGGCGCAACGCCGCCCTCTCCTTCACCACGGAAGCCTCGCTCAACCTGGCAGACGACCAGGAGATGCTCGACCTCATGGCCGAAGCCGGCTTCCGGAAGGTATTCGTCGGCATCGAAAGCCCCGACGAAGACAGCCTCGTCGAATG
>JAFGKA010000487.1 GCA_016928855.1 Phycisphaerae bacterium | reverse complement strand
GGCGCCTACGACCTGAAATACCCGGCAGCGCTCAACGGGCCGCAGTTCCTCGCGACGCGCACGATTCTGAAACAGCCGTTGACGGCGGTCGGCGGCGAGATGAGCGTCCCGACGGGGCCGGGCCTCGGCGTTGAAGTCGATGAAGACAAAGTGCGTGAGTATGCCGTCAAGAACCTGTGCGGGTAGAACCGTGTGCCACCGGTCTGTGAGCAGCGTGAGTTATGCAATCGCGGTGTGCCACTGCTCTGCGAGCAGTGCGCGGCAAGCTGGCATGGGTCCCGACGTGACGTCGGGACAAGCCTTCAGGCCGGAGGGTTTGCCCGTGCGATGGCTCCCACGACGGATCAGGCCCACGGCAGCATTGCCGGATCGCAGACTCTAACAGACAGGAACAACAACCATGGCCGTCTTAGTGACCGGTGGTGCCGGTTATATCGGTAGTGTGACCGTCGAGCTGCTTCAGCAGGAGGGCGAGGACGTCGTCATCCTCGACAACCTCGACCGCGGACATCGCGAGTCCGTGGACCCGAGCCTGCCGTTTTACGAGGGCGGCATCGGCGACCGGAAGCTCGTCGCCCGCATTGCCCGTGAACACCGGATCGAGTCGTGCGTGCACTTCGCCGCTCTGGCCTATGTCGGCGAGTCCGTGGGCGAGCCGCTGCGCTACTTCGACAACAATACGGCCCAGGGCATCGCTCTGCTCGAATCGCTGGTCGTCGCCGGCGTGCGGCGCGTGGTCTTCTCCTCGACCGCCGCGACCTATGGCGAGCCTGAGCAAAGCCCGATCCCGGAAACGCACCGCCAGTTGCCGACGAACCCCTACGGCTGGTCGAAGTACTTCATGGAACGCGTCTTGCAGAGCTGTGACCACGCGCACGGCCTGAAGTTCGCCGCGCTACGCTACTTCAACGCCTGCGGCGCCACGGCGCGCTGTGGCGAGCACCACGAACCTGAGACGCACCTGATCCCGATCGTCCTCTTCGCGGCGACGGGCAAATGGCCGCACGTCTCCATCTTCGGCACCGACTATCCTACGCCCGACGGCACGGCGATTCGCGACTACATCCACGTCGCCGACCTAGCCAGCGCCCACCTGCTCGCGCTGAAGCATCTGCGCGGCGGCGGCGATTCAGACTGCTTCAACCTCGGCACCGGCCACGGCTACTCGGTCAAGAAGGTCATCGAGACGGCTGAACGCGTCGTCGGCCGCCCGATCCCGACACAAGCGGCCGGCCGCCGCGCGGGCGATCCCTCGCGCCTGGTCGCCACATCCGACAAGGCCCGCCGCATCCTCGGCTGGAACCCACAACGAAGCGACCTCGCCACGATCATCCAGAGCGCCTGGGACTGGCACCAGAAGCACCCCGACGGCTACGCGAACGGGTAGACGCGACGATCTGTACCGCGCGCCAAGTTCAATTTGATTCGGGCATCACTCGCCTTCCGCTCTGAAACGGGCCCGCGGTCCCGGCGCAGCCGAGAGCCCGCCACCGTCCGGCTGGAAAGCGGCCCGGCCGCGCTTTTCGCCGATGCTACTCACCACGGCCGGGCCTTCTTCTTCGCCTGCCCGCCTTGACGACGGACACGCCAGACAACCGGGTGGTCCCTGAGCACGGCACGGCCGCGCGAGCTTGGTCCACCCGCGCGAATCTGGCCGCAGGCTTCCCTTGACTCGCGACGGACACAAAGCGTCCAGGAGCGACGCACGTCGCGTCGCGTGGGGTTCAGAGGCCTCGGAGACGCGGAACCCGATGTTGTTGTTCTCGTTCGTCGGGCGTTCATTTTTCTGTCATCAATCCTTCTGTCATTTCTCGATCGTCGTAAATGCGACGCAATTCCAAGTGACGTTGACCCAATGCAAACCATCGAGCGTTGTGTGGCTGAGCAATTTGGACAGAAAGATTGATGACAGAAAGATCCAACGGAATAACAAGTCTGACGGCAAGCCTCTTCCCTCGCTACCAGGAATCCCCCTTTTATGAAGTATTGGCGTGGCGTGAGCAGCTTGCGGTCGATGGCCATGCGGATCAGCCAGCGCAGCACCTCGATGTCACGGTTGGCCCGGGCGAGCAGATCGCCCTTGCGCGGCGAGTACGCCGCCTCGACCAGCACCTCCAGAATGTTCAGCACGCGGTCGGCGATTCGCTGGCCAAAGATAAACCGCTGGTTCTTGGGAAAACTTTCCACCCGCTCCAGCAGCCACTTCGTAACGTCATACCATTTGACCGACAGGATCGGAGGTTCGTTGCGGGAATCCCCGCTGATCCGGCGCGTACGCATGGCTCAAACAATCGAACGTTCTCGCTAACTAATCTGCGCAGCCCCGGCCTCCTCGGGCCGGATCCGGCTTACCCGGGGCGGATCTCGCGTTTGGCGACGTCGTAGACATGCCGCTGGCCGGTGTGCAGGGCGGCGGCGGCGAGGATGGTCGCGACCGCATGCTGATGGCCGTACTGGATGTCCGCGTTCGGTTTCTCTCGCGTCCGAAGACATTCGAGCCAGTTGCCCATATGGTTCTCGTTCTTCTCGGGCTTGATCTTCGTCTCTTCCTTGATCGCCTTTTCGCCGGCGCCGCCGGCACCGGAAACCTTGAACGCGTCCATATCAAGCGTGCCGAGCGTCCCGTGGATGCTGAAGAACTGCGGATGGGCGTTGGCCAATCCCATCGCGAAACTCATCAGGAAACCCTCGGGGTACTCCACCATCGCCTGAAACGTGTCGCTGGTTTCGCGGCCATCCTTCCAGACGTACACGCCGCCGTGCGCGACGGCGCTCGTCGGATACGTCGCTCCGGTGATCATGTGCACGGCGTCCGAGAAGTGCGCCATCCACAGGCCTGATATTCCGTTCGTGCACAGCCGGTAATGATGCCATCGTCGCAACAGCCGCGGGTCGAACGGCTGCTTCGGCCGGATCGCGAGATAGGCATCCCAGTCCACGTCCTCGGCCTTGCAGTTGTCGAATTCCCTCGCCCATCGGGGATGATTCACGTTGTTTGCCGCGGTCGCACGACTGACTTCGCCGAGCACGCCCGTCGCATAGAGCTTGGCCGCGGCCTTGAACCGCCCGTCACTTCGCCGCTGCGTGCCGACCTGCACGACGCGCTGCCTCGCCCGCGCCAAATCGAGCGCCTTGTTCGCGTTGGCCACTTCGAGCGACATGGGCTTTTCAACATACGCGTCCTTGTCGGCCTGAAGGGCCTCGATCAGGATTGGCGTGTGCATGAAATCCGGCGTCGCGATCACCACAGCGTCGATGTCCTTGATCGCCAGCACGTCCTGGAAGCGCGTCGCCTTGGCTGGCTCAGTGCCGAACCACTCCTTGACGCGCGCGGCTGCAGCGTCCAGATTGACCTTCCACACGTCGCACACCGCTGCGATCACCACGTTGTGGGCCTCGGCCTGCTTCTTGATCTCATTCATCAAGTAGGTGCCACGATCACCGCATCCGATAATGCCGATAGTCAGCCGTTCGTTCGCCCCGCTTGCCACCTGGGCCATTGCGGCGGTCGTCCCGAGTGCGGCCGCCCCGCCCGCGGTCTTCGCCAGAAAGCCCCGGCGCGTCATCTGATTCGCCGACATCCTGTTCCTCCCTTTCCGAGTTTGCCGAATCCAACGTCAGGGCAGTATAGCCGAAACCCCCCTCGGCGACACGAGCCCCGTCACCACGCGGCTCGGATCCTCTCTGACGCCCCCTCAGACGCCTCCTGTAACTAAAAACACACCCGCCGGCATGATGGCCGGCGGGCGTGTTTCTAATCTCCTTTTGACAGAAGACCCAGCGGTATCGCGTCAGCCTCAGTTCCGGCGACGATACATGAACAGGCCTCCAAATCCCATCAGGATCAGCATCGTCGGTTCCGGCACCGCGTAGGCGATGCTGACGTTGTCGAAGGCCAGGCCACCGCCGATCGACGCGAGGTCGGACGGCCCGCCGAGCCGCAGGACGTTGTAACCGATGTTCGAGGTATCTTCCGTGGTCACCAGACGCTGGGCGTCATAGGCGCCGTCGGCACCGAGGTCGATCTCGAACAGGATGCTCGTGGCGCAGATCGTCGCCCGCAGATGCGACCAGCCGGAGTGGACGCCGGGGTTCTCCACGAACGTCACCCAATCCGCCGGATCGCCGTCGATGAACACGGTGCGAATGCCGTAGCCGGACACGTACGCGCCGGTCTCCGGG
>JAFGKA010000486.1 GCA_016928855.1 Phycisphaerae bacterium | reverse complement strand
GGCGCCCCCTTGGCGGGACGGGGGGATTCTGGTAGGATGTGGGGCTCGAATCCTGGGCGGCCGGCAGGACGGGCCGCAAGTCCTTGAACTGATTGGGTTTGACGCATGCATTACCCACGTAAAGTCAGCAACATCAAGAAGATCCGAAAGCAGGGCTTCCGCGCCCGGATGAAGACCTCGCTCGGCCGACGGCTCCTGAACCGCAAACGCCGTCACGGCTTTAAGCGGCTGACGACCTGCTGATCCGCCGCAGGCGCGGTTCCCGGTCATCGGTCGCTCGCCGGCGTCCTCGCGTGCGCCATGCCGTCTGCCGGCAGCAGGAAACGGCCTTCCCCCTCGCGACCAAGCGATCCGAAACACCCCCGTTGCGTTGCTTCCTTGGCGCGCGGGCAGCGTTTCTCTTCTCATCACGCCGGCGTTTCCCATCTGTGTCCTTGTGTGCCCGGTGGCTTTATCGTAGGTTGCCGTCCGTAAGGGCGCGCGACGGGCCGTGGATGATGCGCGGATTGGCGCCCCGCGCGGGCGAACGGGCAGTCTGAACGGGCGAGACCGAAGCGTGGCTGCGAGGGAACCATGGAGATACAGATCGACGATTACGAGGACGTCAAGGTCGTCCGCGTGAAGGGCCGGGTTCAGGACGAGGGCGAGCAATCGTTCAGCAGGGCGGTGGGCAGCCTGATCCAGGGCCGTGGCACACGCATCGTATTGGATCTCAGCCAGGTCGAGATGCTCAACTCATCCGGGCTCGGCGACTGGGTACGATTGACGGCGCAGGTCAACACGCAGGAGGGCCGTGTTATTCTCGCCAACCCGTCGGCGTTCGTCGCCGGTGTGTTGGAAACCACCCGCCTGGATCGATTTTTTGAAATCTGCTCCAGCGTGGATGAGGCCGTCGCACGGCTTCGGTAAGGCTGTTCCCGGCGCGCGGCCCGTGGCGCGCGGCCGCGACACAACGTCGGCTACGCCGGCGCGGTGCGGACGTATTCCGCGAAGTCTTTCATCACCTGCCGCGTAATGGGACCGGGTGTGGCGTCACCGATCGGCCGATTGTCAATCTGCGTAACGGGAACCACCTCGGCGGCGCTGCCGGTCATGAAGCATTCGTCGGCAATGTACAGGTCATGCCGGGTCATCTTCGTTTCGCGCAGCGGAATCGACCGTTTCTGCAGAAGTTCGATCACCACGGCCCGCGTGATGCCCTCGAGCGCTCCGTCGCTGCTGCGCGGTGTAAGCACTTCACCGCGGTGCACGGTGAAGACGTTATCGCCTGTCGCCTCGGCGACGTACCCCGTGTGGTTGAACATGATTGCTTCGAGCACGCCCGCATCGAGCGCCTCAATCTTTGCGAGGATGTTGTTTAGATAGTTGAGGCTCTTGACCCGCGGCGACACGGCGTTCGGGTGGTTGCGGATCACGCTGCTGGTAATCACGGCCATCCCGTTCTCATAGAGTTCGCGCGGATACAGCTCGATCTGATCGGCAATCACGAAGACCGACGGGTCGGCCGTGCGGACGATACTCAGGCCGAGCGTGCCCACGCCGCGCGTGACGACCAGTCGCACGTAGCCGTCGACGATTCCGTTCGCCTTGACCGTCTGGTTCACGGCGTCGGCGATCTGCCCGTGGGTCATCGGCAGCGTCAGGCGAATCGCCTTGGCCGAGTCGTGAAGCCGCACGATGTGGGCATCGAGCTTGAACACGTGGCCGCTGTAGACCCGCATGCCCTCGAAGACGCCGTCGCCATAGAGCAGCCCGTGGTCAAAAACACTGACCTTCGCCTCGGCCGGGGACAGAAGTTTGCCGTCGAGATAGATCTTCAGGCCGGGTTTCGGTGCGAAAGGGTTTTCCGTCGCCATCACGTATCCTGCGTTCAAGAAGAAGGTGCTACACTATCCGCCGCCTTCGCCGGGCCGCCCGCTGCGTGCGAACGGATCTGGCCGTCCACCAGCGTCACCGTCCGATGGGCACCCGCCGCGACACTGGCGTCATGGGTGACCAGAACGATGGTTTGTCCCTGCTCGCTGAGCCGCTTCAGCAGCGTCAGAATCCCGCGGCCGGTCGTGGTGTCCAGATTACCGGTCGGCTCATCCGCAAGCAAGATCCGCGGCCGGTTGACCAGCGCCCGGGCGATCGCCACCCGCTGGCGCTCGCCGCCGGAAAGCTCGTTGGGGCGGTGCTTGATCCGCCCGGTCAGGCCGACCTGTTCGATCATTTCCTCGGCGGCCGCTCGGGCGGCGGCCCGCCGCGAGAACCATCCCAGCACGGAACTGCCCACCATGGCGGGCAGCAGAACGTTTTCGAGGATGTTCAGCTCCGGCAGCAGGTGGTAGAACTGGAAGACGAAGCCGAAGACCTGGTTTCGCAGCCGGTCGCGGCCGGACGCGGGCATCGCGAACACGTCGTGGCCCTCGAACGAGACCGTCCCGCGGTCGGGCGTATCGAGCGCTCCGGCGATATGGAGCAGCGTACTCTTGCCGCTGCCGGACGAGCCCATGATCGCGACGAACTCGCCCTCATCGATATTCAGGGAACAGCCGCGCAGCACCGGCAGCACGAACCGCCCGAGCAGGTACGCCTTCTGCAGGTTTCGGACCTGGAGAAATGGGTCGCGTCTACTCATAGCGCAAGGCCTCCACCGGCCAGACGCGGGCCGCCTTTGTCGCTGCCACGACGGCGCCGGCCATCGACGCCAGAATCGCCACAGCGAAGATCACCGCCATGTCCAAGCCCTTCACGACGTTCGGAATTCGCGAGAACGTGTAGACCTCGGGGCTCCAGACCTGCAGATTCGGATGGACCCGGGTCAACAGATCCTGGATATCGTTGATGTAGTGAACGAAGATTGCGCCGGTGACCATGCCTAGGATCCCGCCGACCACGCCGACGGCCGCGCCATACATGAGGAAGATGCTGGCCACGCCGGCGTAGGTCGCCCCGACGCTCTTGACGATACCGATGTCCCGCGTCTTCTGCTGAACGATCATGTAGAAGATGCAGCCGACCAGCAGGACCGCGACCAGGCTGATGATGCAGAACAGGATCGTGACGAGCACCTTCTCCTTCTCGACAGCCTGAATGAACTTGGCCTGTTTCTCCTCCCACGTCTTGATCTCGACCTCGGCGAGCAACTGCGGCTCGCTGGTCTGGTCCAGGTGGGCAGCCATGAACCGATCCCACCGGGCTCGTATCCGGTCGCGCGTTTCGTAGGGATCGACACCCTCCTTGGCCTTGATCTGTACCTGCGTGGCGCGGGCGGGGATCGGTGGGCCATCCTCAGGCTGCTGGGCGTTCATCAGCAGGTATTCCTGGATGATGTCGAAGTCCACGTAGACGCTGAGCGAGTCGATGTCGTATACGCCCGTCGATGAATCATCGACCAGCCGAAACGCGACCTTCGGCGGGCTCGAATCAACCAGCGTGCCGCGGGGCGTGATCGGCAAGAGCGTCAGCAGGACCTGATAGCCGCGTGGATAGTAGCGTTCGTAGTCGCCGTCGGGCAGGCGCTTCGCGCAGATATCGATGCCGGAAATCAGCCCGGGCAGTTCGTCCTGGGCCCAGCCGGGCGCGGTCCGGCCTTCCTCGGCCCAGTTCGCCGAGTAGAACAGGCCGGGGCCATCGAAGAAGGCGCCTTTCTGCTTCTTGGCCCGCTCGAGATCCTCGGGCGTGGCGGTCTTGCGCCACTCGGCGTGGGCCGCCTCCAGCTCGGGCGGCAGAACCAGCTTGCCGGCGGGATCCAGGCCGAGCACGGGCACCTGCTGCGGGGCGAGCATCGTCGTACCGGGGTAATAGCGGTCGAAGAACAGGCCCTGGCGGAAGTCGTTGACGCGATAGGTCTCTTCCAGCCGGATCCCGACCACCTGCACGGGCTTGGTGATGTTGCCGTTGGGGAAGCGGATCAGGCCGTAGTTGAGGATCACCGGCGTGGCTTCGGCGATCTCGTCGGGCATGTCCCGCTTGAGTTCATCAATGAACTCCTGATAGAACGGGAAGCCCTGCAGCGCGCTGTTTTCCATCACAAGGTCGCCGAGCAGGCCGCGCGACCGGGCCTTGACCAGGTCGAGGAAACCGCCCATCACGCTGATGACGATGAGGACCATCGCCGAACACAGCCAGACGGACGCGATGGCAAAGAACGCGATCCGGCGTTTGAACAGATAGCGAAGACAGAGAAACAGTTTATACATCAAGCGTCCCTGCGTACTCGCCGCGCAGGGTGGCATGGGCAGGCCCGCAGGCCTTCAGGCCGGAGGGTTTGCCCGTGCTCCGTGTACCACTGCTTTCGAACGGCGTCTTTCTCATGCAACTGTCTCGCGAATCAGGGTGGCATGGGTCCCGACGTTTGTCGGGAGAGGCCTTCAGGCCGGAGGGTTTGCCCGTGTTCCGTGTGCCACTGCTTTCGAGCAGTCCTCTTGCCTCGTCTGCTTCTGCCTTCTGGCTTCTGCCTTCTCCCTCTGCCTTCCTCACTCTTCTTCCATCTCCGCCCGGGCCAGCGGCCGCTGCAGCGGGAACAGGATCACGTCCCGGATACTCGTGCTGTTTGTCAGCAACATGACGAGCCGGTCGATTCCGACGCCCAAACCGCCCGCCGGCGGCATCCCGTATTCCAACGCCGTCACGAAGTCATCATCCATGACCCGCATTGTTTCGTCGCCCTCGCCGGCAAGCTGCGCGCTGAACGTCTCGCGCTGGACGTCCGGGTCGTTGAGTTCGGTATAGGCGTTGGCGATCTCCATGCCCGCGACGAACGCCTCGAACCGCAATGCGAGGTTCGGATCGTCCGGCTTGCGGCGGGTCAGCGGGCACAGCGGCGCCGGGTAATCGAGCACGAACGTCGGCTGGATCAGCTTCTCCTCGACGGTGGCCTCAAAGACCTCGTTCGTTACGACGGCGTCGTCCATCTTCGCGTCTTCGAT
>JAFGKA010000485.1 GCA_016928855.1 Phycisphaerae bacterium | reverse complement strand
GCTGAACGGGCGACAAGGCGCTTGGTGAGCTGCTCGCCGCCGTCGCCGAGCGCCTGGACCCGTTGGGTCAGCGATGCCATCGCGGCGCCGGAGGCGGCCGTGTATGCCTTCACGGCAGTTTCAATCGCCCGTTGCGTCATGGTCGGGTCGGCGATCCGCGTCAGTTCCGTCTCAGCCTCGGCCAGGGTCTCGTCCAGCGTGGCGATCTGGCCGGCGAGTCGGTTCGCCTCCGCGCCGATGGCATCGAGTTCGGTTTCGGCCGAGGTGTCAGGGGGGGCTTCGCGCTGCGTTCGCGTTTCCTGCAGGAAGGCATCGAGTCCTCGCCGTGCCTCGCCGAGCTTCGGGCGGGCGGCGGTGATCGCTTCGTTCAGGTGGGCGCGAATGGCGGTGAGTTCCGCAGTCAATCGCTGCGAGGCCTGCGACAACTCACGGTCTGCCGCGAACGCCTGCTCCCGCTCATCGGGCGTGATGCCCGCGTTGGCTGTCGTCGGCCGGGAGGCGGGCTGTTCGATCGCCGTCTTGGCCGTCTGGACACGGGCGAGTTCCTGGCTGGTGGCTTCACGGGCGGCGGCGAGTTCATTCATGTCCGCGAGCAGGCGGTCGAGTTCGTCGCGGGCGACGGTGGCTTCGGCGGATGTGTCCGTCGGCGGCAGCGCGGCAAGCTCGTCCCGCAGCGCGTCGCGCTGACGCATCAGGGTGGCAACGGTGTCCGCGGCGGGGGCATCCGGAAAGAGGGCCTCCGCGATTGCGGGCAAGGCGGCGTGTGCCCGGGTGTTGATCGCTGTGCTGAAGCGCACCGGATCCCGCGTGCGGAATGTCGCGACAACCGTGGCGGTGGTCTCATCCTGAATCCACCGCACGCCCTGCACGTCGAATCCATCCTCGGGTGACGCCTGCGACGCCAGGGCAATGTCGCGCATGACTTCGATCGGCAGGGGGGCGCCGTCCGTGCGTTGCCATTCGGATCGTACATCATACGTGGGCGCGATAGCGGTGTACGTCAAAGTCGCAGCCACGACAGCTATCGCCGCACCGAGCACGAGAGGGACTGAACGCCGAGCGGTCGCCGGGGGCGGCGTTTTGGGGCTCGGAGCCAGAGCCGGTTCCGGCGTTGCCGGTGGTGGCGGGAGGGCTGCGGCGAGCCTATGGCGATGGTCTTCAAGCTCCTGCTCGGCCCGCGCGAGGTCGGCGATCCGTTCGCGGACGGTCTCTTCGCGCTTGGCGAGTTCGGCTTCTCGTCGCTCGAGGGCCTGCTCGCGGGTGTGGGCGTCCGTCTTGGCCTTGCCGTCAGCGGATCGTGCTGTCTTTCTCTGTGACTTGGCCATGGTGCATGCGGCGCGGTTTCGTTTCAATCAGGTTCGACCCGAGATCGTGGCTGGCCCGCGGGGGGCGGTGGATCCGTTCCCATCCGCCAAGCTTCGCTGGCGCAAAGCGTCGCCCATAGCGGTCGTTTCCGTTGCGACAGGGGCGATTTCCGGCTTTCTGGCGCCGAAACATCGCTCCTGCCTGACAGTGGAGTGTACGGGCCGGGGCGTGCATCGGCAACCGCCGACGCCGATCGCAATACGTTCGCGCGAGTGCTGTGCCGTCACTCTGCCTTCGCGGCTCTGGCTGGAAGCTCCTTGATCCGGATGTTCCGGAACCAGATCGGGTGACCGTGGTCCTGCATGCCGATCCAGCCCTTGCGGCCGAGTTTGGCGTAGGGTGTCTTGAACTTCCCGATGGGCTTCGTCAGTTCGTTGAAGTCGCAATCAATCACCTTACGCCCGTTCCAGCGCACGATCACCTTGCCGTTGTCGCAGCAGATCTCGACCTCATTCCACTCGCCGGCTGGTTTGCTCATGTTGAACATCGGCGTTGCGACATCGTAGATCGCGCCGCTGGAGTGTTTGTTCGGTTCCTGCCCGTGATCATCGAGGATCTGGACCTCAAAACTGGAGTACACCGGATCCTTCGGGTTGGTGACATGAATGAAGAGGCCGCTGTTCGTCTTGGGGTCGAGCTTGTAGTCGGCACGGAGGATGAAGTTTTCAAACTCGCGTTTGTTGTAGCGGATCCAGGCGCCGCCCTTGCCGTGACAGTGCAGAACGCCGTCTTCGGCGGTGAAGGCGTCCTTCTTGTTGCCCATGATCTCCCAGTCGTCGAGCGTCTTGCCATCGAAGAGCGGCTTGAACTCGGTCTCGTCATTTTCCGCCGCGAGGCAACGGGGACAGGTGACACAGGCTGTCAGCGACAGCAGTGTGACGACAATCGCGAAGTTGAGTGTGAGGCTGACAGGATGTCGGTGTGCGTGCGTGATCATGTGGGTTCCTCCTTTGTCCTTGTCCGCGCAGGTTTGGCGCGTAGGCGACTCAGGTTATCCGGCCCGCGTCGAATCTGCAAATCGTCGGCCACTGTCGCGGCGGCACGGCGCCGTGCCTGTTGTCCGTACAGGAGGGATGGAGGAATTCCATTCATCCGTTGACAGCGAGGATGTCGATGAGGCTGTTTCAGAGGCGAGCCGGTCCGGCAACGCGTCGACGGGGCCTGCCAGGGGCTTGCGTCAGGTACGGCCGGGCGGTATTATCGGGGTCTGTCAGGCTCATTGTTCAAAGGAGAACCTTTCATGGCGTATATGATCACTGATGACTGCGCTTCGTGTGCGGCATGTGTGGATGAGTGCCCGAACGAGGCCATCAGCGAAGGCGACGGCAAGTACGACATCGACCCGGATAAGTGCACCGAGTGCGTCGGCTTCCATAGCGAGGCCCAGTGCGTCGAGGCGTGTCCGAGCGAGGCGATTGTGAAGGATCCCAACCACAAGGAAAGCCAGGACGAGCTGCTGGCGAAATTCGCCAAGCTGCACCCGGGCAAGACCCCGGCATAAGGGCGAACCAAACGAACACCCGTCGGATGGCTTTCGCAGGCGTCGGCGGGTGTCGTTGCGCGCGGAGATCCGAGCGGCGGGTCTTGGAAGGGCGCACGTGCTACCGCCAAGGGGGGGGGCCTGGTGGGTCCGTGGATCGAATTGGCCTCCGACCTCCGGCCAGGGGGCGACGTCTTCGCGCGGGTTGCCTGCGCCACTTGGAGGGGTATGGACAACGTATGCAATACTCGGTATTCCGGTGCTGGATGATGCCTCGACATCTGTGATGCCGAAAGGCGTTGAGCACGTGATTGCCCGCACAGCGGAAGGAGTAGTCACATGAAATCGGAGCTCGTCCACACCCTCACCGCCACATTCGAGGGTCACGCACAGCAGACCGACACGGGGGTCGAATTCTGGCTGGCCCGGGATCTCCAGCACCTGCTTGGCTACTCGAAGTGGGACAACTTTCTCAACGTGGTTTCCAAGGCAAGGACCGCCTGCGAGGTCTCGGGCCATGAGGTGGCTGACCATTTTGCCGACGTCGGGAAAATGGTCGACCTCGGCTCCGGGAGCAACCGGGAGATCCCCGACATCATGCTCACCCGCTATGCCTGCTATCTCGTCGCCCAGAATGGCGACCCCAAGAAGCCGGAAATCGCCTTCGCCCAGACCTACTTCGCCGTCCAGACACGCCGGGCCGAGCTGATCGAGCAGCGGCTGCTGGAGGCCGAGCGGGTGTCGGCCCGCAAGAAACTCACGGTGACCGAAAAGGAGCTTTCCGGAGTCATCTATGAGCAGACGGGGAGCAACAAGGACTTCGGCCTGATTCGCAGCAAGGGCGATAGTGCGCTCTTCGGGAAATCGACCCAGGCGATGAAGGCCCAGTGGAAGGTGCCGGGCAGCAGGCCGCTCGCTGATTTCGCCCCGACCATCATTCTCAAAGCCAAGGACTTCGCCACGGAGATCACGATCTTCAACGCGCGCGGACATGCCATGAACACGGAGCAGGCCATCTCGGCCGAACACATCACAAACAATCAGGCCGTGCGTGAGACGCTACTCGAACGGGGGATTCGGCCTGAGCGTCTGCCCGCAGCCGAGGACGTGAAGAAGGTCGAGCGTCGCATCGCGTCGGAACAGAAGAAATCGCTCAAGGACCTCGACGTGCTGGGTACGGAAGGAGGCGAAGAATAGATGGCCGTCAGGAAATCCACCAGTGGCATCCGCGCGCACCCAGCCGGCAAAGAGACCGGCCGCTAGACACGCGCGAGCCGCCAGGGACACCCACGCGTGTTCCACAGGTTCGCTGCCTCGCGCAAACCTTTCGTACATCATTACTTATCATCTCTGGGTATCCCCCAAAGAGACCCCAGTCGCCGAAAAAGTGACAGGGGCTCGGAAACCTGGGGAACAAGGATTCGAACCTTGACTAACTGATCCAGAGTCAGTCGTGCTACCATTACACTATTCCCCACGAACGGGCCGCCGGCCCGTGCGAAGTCCCTTACCATATCGGTCGGGCCCGGCCGGGTCAAGAAGTCGAAACGGCCCCAAAGCGGAGACAGAAGACAGGAGGCAGGAGACGGCAATAGGTATGAGGCGGTGGGCAGTGGGCAGTAGAAGACCAGCACGGCCCGCGGAGGACAGCGGCACGCGGCGTGTTGACCACGGGGATTCGTGACGGTAGTGTCGCAACGACAGAACCTTACGGAGAAACGCCACCTATGAGCCTGACCCCGTCGTCGTCCGGAACGCTCTTTGGCCCGCCGGTCCATCACGGCACGCGCGTCGTGGTCACCGGCCAGGTCGGCGTGGACAAGAAGCCGTTC
>JAFGKA010000484.1 GCA_016928855.1 Phycisphaerae bacterium | reverse complement strand
TTGTCTCTGCTTTCGGCTTCGCCTCGTGTTGGCTCACTTCTGGCCGACGCTGGCTTGAGCGACAGAGAGATCCGGCGTCGTTCCATGTCGATGTTCAGTACGCGGACTTCGACCGTCTTACCCTCTTCGACGACCTCATGCGGATCGTTGATCCGGCGGTCGGCCATTTCTGAAATATGCACGAGCCCTTCCAGGCCCGGCTCCAGTTCGACAAACGCCCCGAAGTCCGTCACGCGAGTGACAGTGCCCGCGATCATGCCGTCCTTCGGGAACTTGGCTTCAATAGCTGCCCAGGGGTCATCCTCGGTCTGTTTCATGCCGAGCGAGAGGCGGTGCTTCTGGGGATCGACCGAGAGTACGACTGCCTCGATCTCCTGGCCTTCCTGGACGAGATCCCCCGGTCTGTGCACCTGCCGTGACCAGCTCATCTCACTCAACGGGACGAGGGCTTCGAGATTCGGTGCGACCTCGACGAACGCGCCGAAGTTGGCCAGGCGCGTGATCCGGCCGCGGACCCGCGCGCCGACGGGGAACTTCACTTCCGCGTCGTCCCAGGGGTTCGCAATGGCCTGTTTGAGGCCCAGCGCCACCTTGCCCTTGTCGTGGTCCACGCGAAGGATGACGACGTCGAGCTCCTGTCCAGGCGCCACGACGTCCGACGCCTTGCGCACGCGGCCCCAACTCATGTCGCTCACATGCAGCAGGCCATCGACGCCGCCGACACTCACGAACGCGCCGTATTCCGTAAGGTTGCGCACGACGCCCTTGCGGATCTGGCCTTCCTGGAGATCCTGCAAGGCTGTCATTCGCTCCTGCTCGCGCATCCGGATGATCGCGTTCCGGCGACTGACGATGATCTCATTCTTCGCGCGATTGATCTGCACGATCTCGCACGGAACGGTCTGATTCAACAGAGTCGAGATGTCCTTCATGCGGCGTGTATCGCACTGCGAGGCCGGCATGAATCCCCGCACGCCGCCAAGATCCACCTCGAGGCCACCCTTGTTCATGGCGGTCACGCGGGCCTCGACAATGTCCTTGCGGTTGAGGCGCTGCCACGCCCGGGCGCGATCCGCCTTGCGTTTCGAGAACACGCCAATGCCACCGGCCGGCGCGAGGCGCGCGATGATCACGTGAATTTCCTGTCCGATCGCCGGCGGCGCCTCCTGCGCGAACTCGATCAGCGGCACCGTGCCTCGTGTGCCGTCTTCCAGGTCCACGTGCGCGTCTTCGGCATCGACGTGCACGATGTGGCCCTTCCGGACACCATCGTCCTTCTTTCGCTTCGGAGTCGTGTCAGCGGCGTGCGCCGCCTCCCGCGTCATCGCCTCGATCTCTTCGCTCGTGATGCTGTCGAGCGGCGGGGGCGGCTCCATCGCACTGTCCGGGCTTTCCCTGGCCGGCGGGTCGGTCGGCGGCGGCGCGGCCTCGACCGGCGCGTCCGCCGCGGACGGCTCGGAGGATTCAGCGAGGTTCTGTACGGGATCTCTTGGCGACTCAGACGAGTCCGATGATGGAACAGTCATGCTCGGTCCTTAGGTCGTCGACTTGCCATGCGAGCCGTCCGCCAACACGCCTGAGTCCTCGCCCGCGGCGGGAGTCGGCAAGGTCTGGTCCGGCACGCATTGTCTGCCACCAAGATGATGCCACGGCCACAGGGGGTAGGTCAACCTCTTGGTTGCGGCGGCGCCGGCCCGGGGGGGGCCAACTGTCTCGGTTCGCGCGGGGCGGCATGCACTCCGGAGGCCTTTGATGCCCGATAATGCCACGCCAGCCAGACCATTTCCGAAAAGACGGGTCAGCAATCAGGCGTGGACCAGCCGCTCCGGGTACGCCGACGTACCTCGCATGGTCACGATCAGGGGGCGATGGGCCTGGCGCCCTGCTCGCCGCCTGTCGATCCGTCAGAGCCCGGAATCGGTTCCGTGATCGGGAATTCGGTGCTCAGCCGGTCGAGCCAGGGATTCGTACGTTCGAATGCCTGCGTGGCGCCGGCGGCATCTTCACTCCGCGTGGCCTTGCGCATGACCTCGATTTCGCCGAGCAGGGCCGAGCAGTACTGGCGCATGCGGTCGGGGTCGCTCGACGTGCCCGCCTGGCCGTTGAGCCGCCGAACCTGTTTGGCCCAGTCGCTCAGCTCGCCGGTGAGGTCCTCCCAGTCGTGTTTCTTGAGCTTCTTTGCGACGTCGCTTTGCTGGCCGAGCACCTTATCGAGTTCCCTGCCGTAGGGCGTGTAGCGATCGCTGGGGCTCGCGGTGCCCGATCCGGAGGGCGCGTACACCTGCACATCCGGCGTGCGCACGTTAAGACACCCGATGCCCGCGCCGACAAGAATGCCTGCCAACATCAAGCTCGGAATCCTTCGAAGATGCATCTGAGGTACCTCCATGCATGGGGTAGCGGTGGCTGCGGTCTCGTTTCGCTCTACCCGGAGGGCCGCGCCGGCGCGCCCCGACCCGCCGGCGCGGCGCTCGGGTGGATGAGGCGGCGGCCGTTCGCGACCGCCACCCCTTGTCACGCTACTTCACGTCCGCCAGCTTGATCGGTTTACGTTTCTCGGCCGACAGCAGTGCGGCTTCGAGCACGCGCTGCGTCTCATATGCATCCGCGAACGTAACCACGGGCAGATCGGGCGTCTTGCCCGCCAGGACCCGTACGATATCCGCGGCGTAATTGATGAACCCGTGCTCGTAGCCCAGGATGTGGGCCGCGGGCCACCAGTTTGCCACATAGGGATGCGACGCATCGGTGCACATGATGTCGGTCCAGCCCTGAACGTTCGCCGCCGCCGTGGCGTCGTAGTAATGCAGCCGGTTCATATCCTCGAAGTTGAACCGCAGCGCGCCCTTTTCACCGTGCACTTCGATGCCGTTCCAGTTCTTGCAGCCTGTGGCGAAGCGGGTCGCCTCGAAGCTGGCGATCGCGCCTTTCTTGAACCGTGCCAGGAACAGGACGGCGTCATCGACCGTGACCTTGCCCTTCTTTGTGCTGCCGCGTGAACCGCCGGCGATTCCGCCGGCCGCCAGGGCCGAAGGCAGCGTGCGTTCCTTCAAGAACGTTTCCGCAATTGCGCCGGCGATTTCGGTGATCTCGTCGCCGGTGACGAACCGGGCCATGTCGATGATATGTGCGTTCAGGTCGCCGTGGGCGCCGCTGCCGGCGAGTTTCTTGTCGAATCGCCACAACAGTGGAACCTGCGGGCCGGCCCAGTCCTGCAGATAGACACAACGCACGTGGTAGATCCGCCCGATCTTGCCTTGCTTGACGAGCTGATGCGCCAGGCCGACCGCCGGGCAGCGCCGGTAGTTGTACCACACGAACGTCTTGACCCGGTGCTTCTTCGCGAGTTCGACCATCGTGCGGGCTTCGGCCAGCGTGGACGACAGTGGCTTCTCGCAGGCGACGTTCTTGCCGTTCTGGATCGCCTCGATGGCCATCGGCGCGTGCATGTTGTTCGGGCTCACGATGTCGACCAGATCGATCGACGGATCCTTCGCGACGCGCTTCCAGTCTTCCGACCAATTGCGCCAGCCCCATCGCTCGGCGAATACCTGCGGCTTCTCGGCCGGTACGCCCGCCGTCGTGTGCATGATGGGTTCGAGCGGGAGGTCGAAGAACTTGCTGACTTTGAGATAAGCGTTGCTGTGCGTGCGTCCCATGAAGCCCTGCCCCAGCAGGGCGACGTTGCAGGTCTTGGCCATCGTGA
>JAFGKA010000483.1 GCA_016928855.1 Phycisphaerae bacterium | reverse complement strand
CGTCGAGCACGGCAGCGGCCAGGAGCGCATGCAGCAGTGGGTGTTCGACGGCGTTGAGTGGCAACAGGTGGTTGATGTGACGGTGCCGATTGCGTGGGCTGGCGGCCTGGCCTTTCAGCTCAATGAAGCCGTGTTCGGGGCTGTGGTGGAATCCAGCTCCACGATGGGCACTGTGCGGTGGACACTGACGCTGACGCCAACGCTCGATTAGCGCCATCTCCGGCTGGCAATCCAATTCCCTGACGCGTCTGTCGGTTATGCTTTGCATGGCTCAGGGCTCCGTTGCGTCTGGAATTGTGGGCTCGATGAGCCGACGGATAGGAGGCGACTTGCCGTGACAAAGACACATAAACTCACACGAAGACGTTTTATACAGGGCGTCGGCCTGGCCGCTTCGACATCCTGGCTCGCGGCTTCGAAATCGGCTGTGGCTCAGGTGGCGCCGCCGAGCGAGCCGGTGTCACACAAGATCATGAGCTGCAACATTCGCGTGCCCGTCGAGGCGGATGCGAAGGCCGGCAACGGCTGGGAACATCGCAAGGCGATGTGCTCGGAGATCATCCTGTCGCACCGGCCGGATGTGATCTGCCTGCAGGAATGCCGCGGCGTGCAGTTCGAGTATCTCAAAGACCGCTGGTCGGCATTCGAGCACCATGGCCTGTCCGATCCGGGGCCGGTGTTCGAGCCGTTCAACGCCATCTTCTACTCGCGTTCGCGGTACGCGCTGATTTCCGCTGGTGGCTTCTGGTTGTCGCAGACGCCGCATGTGGCGGGCACGCGCTCATGGGATTCGCGGAACGTGCGGTTTGTCAACTGGGTGGACCTCAAAACGCGCGACTCGAACAAGATATTCCGCGTGTGGAATACACACCTCGACCATCGCGGTCAGGTTGGCCGCGAGAATCAGGCGCGGCTGATTGTCGAGGCGAGCATGCCCTTGGCCGCGGACCTGCCGCAAATCCTGACCGGTGATATGAATTCCAAGCCCTCGAATCCGGCGATCCAGTGCTTCAAGGATGGTGGATGGACGAGCACATACGATACCGCGCACGGCGTGGGCGCCGATACGGGCAACACGTTCCACGGTTTTCAGGGACCGAAATATGCCGAGGATTCGCCCGACAAACGAGTTGACGGTCAGATCGATTGGATCTTCTATCGCGGCAAGGTCAAGGTGCTGACCGCCGACGTGATCCGTGACGGCCGTGATGGCCGCTATCCGAGCGACCACTATTTCATGTCGGCAGAGGTGGTGTTATAGCACCGCAACGCTGGCATGCGGTGCGCCGCGTGGGACTCAGGGTCCGGGCAAAGGCCGCGAGGCAGACTCCGAGAGGCCTTTCGTCCGACGGCGGCAGTGTATGTCCGTGTTTCCGTATCCGAGGGGCGATCGGCGGTTCCGTGGCGTGGCGGCATACTGGGCGCGGCGATTTACAGGCCCCGCGGCCTGTGTTAGCCTTCCGGGCGTCAGGCGGGCACGGGCGTACGGCATCAGGGCACTTGCGGTGGAGGAACACCATGGCATCCGAACGGCGAGTGGAACGGACGATTGCGGGACTGGCTGCACTGGCGTTGGTGGCCGCTCTTGGCTGTAGCGGCATGGACTTCGGTCCGCCCACGCGGGTGCCCGTGGATCAGCGTCAGGCGGTTGACGCATCCGCGGTCGGCAGTTCAGTGAGCCTGCCGAAGGACAGAGCGTTCAACGTCCATTTCAAACAGAGCAATCAGAACCCCGGTTCGGACGGCACCGCGCGCGGCAGTGCCGACGCGGACGGCGCCGGCACGGCGGCCTGTGCCACCGAGGCGAGCAACGGGGGCTCGGCCGCGGGCGAGTTCCAGATCGGCCACGCGATGGATTCTCGGGCCGAGGTGCCCGTGCGGGCGGCGGTGAAGCTGACATTCAAACTGGCACAGGAGCTGGATGCGTCGCCTCGCAGCGGCAGCGGCATGGCCACGCTTGCGCTGACCGCGTTCGTGCGTGATTCCGAGGGGCGCATCTTCCCGAAGTTCGCGGTTGAGGCCCTCACCAGCGATGAGGCCGCTGGTCGGGGCAGCCGCTCGGAGACCCGCGAGTTCGCGTTCACGATGGAGCCGGGCAAGAGCTATCAGATCCTCCTCGCCGGCCAGGTGAACGTGACGACCGAGGCGGACACCAGGGCCATGGCCCAGCTCGAGATCGAGGACCTCGAAATGGCGATCGACTTCGCCTCTGTGCCGGAGGAAGAGGCCCAGCCGCAGCCGGCTTCCGCGGGGCGCTAGAACGCGGCGATGCCTGGGGTAAGAGACGTATGTGGGGCGATCACTGTGCGGAACAGCGGTGATAACCGACTGTGACAAGCTGTGACAACCCACTATGACATTCAGGGCCACCGAAGAATACGACACGGAAAATCGTGAATTCGGATGAATCCGTGCCGATTCGCGCCTTGGGGGCGAGCTGGGTTTCCGCTTCCGGCCTCTGAGGACTCGCGGCCGGCCGGCGCGCGTTGCGAACCCGGGAGGATCGCCGTCACGTCGCTGACCACTCGCCTCCTACTCACACGCTGGCGCGCGGTTCGGGCCGTTGAAGCAGGCGGCGAAGACGCCGAAGTCCGTCAAATCGACATCGCCGTCGGTGTCTTCGTCAAGACATTCACAGACTGCCGGATCGCCGCCGAACGCGTACAGCCGGTTCGGGCCGTTGAAGCAGGCGGAAAACGCGCCGAAATCCGTCAGATCCACGTCACCGTCACCGTCGGCATCGAGCACGGGGTCATTGCACACGGTGCCCTGAAATTCATACGCGCCAATATCCACAATCGGCGGCGTGCCGGCACCCGTATCAACCGTAACCGGGTCATCGAAGAACCGCGGATACCCGAGAAGGTCCGTGGTAATCCCCGATAATCCATCGGCGGCGTTCGTCCCTGCGTCGATGCACGCAGAGCCCGGACCGATTCGGTAATCTTCGATCGTGTAGGGATTACCGGCGGATGCACCTGCCCAGCCGTCCGTTACGGTTTCGAAGAACGCCCAGGTCGTTACCGTCGTGGCCGTGTTGCGCAGCACGGGCAGGCGTACCGGTGATTCGGACGATGGGAAGAATCTGACATTAACCCATTTCCCGATGAGCCCTCCGGCCGGCCAATCCGCGGCTGCATCGGTCAACGTCACTTCGTGTGTTGACGCGTTGTAGGACGCATTTGCCGTCCACGTCCCCGAATAGTCGGACGGAAAAGCGGGCGAGCCTGAAATATCTGTTGTGTCCCAGTCAAGTGTAGCGTTTTCCACCAACACGTCGGATGCCCCCCCCTCGGCGTTCGAGTAACGCACGGTCAGTTGGGCAGCGTTCCTCGCCGCGAGCTGCGGCCCGCGCGCCGGCGGCGCCTGGTTTGCCCAGAGCAGCACGTTTGTCAACTCGACACTGCCGTTGTACGCGCTGAGCCCGCCACCATAGGCATTTGGCTCCCAGATGTTGGCCATATTGCCGACAATGGATGTGTTCGTCACGAACGTGTTCGTGTTGTTACTGCAAGACATGCCGCCACCGCTTGAGCCGTAGTTTCCGCAGACCAGTGAGTTGGTGATATGAAGCGGGCCGGTACCGACATTGAGAATCCCGCTGTAGATATTTCCGCCGAATACGCAGTCAATGACGTCCCGTGCACCTTGGCCGCGCGTATACAGACCACCACCGAACGTAGCGCGGTTACCCATGAATTGGCAGCGAAGAAACGAGACTGGGCTCGCACTGTCTACATACACCGCCCCACCGTAGCCGTAACCGAATGTGCCACCGTACGTCCATTCCGCACCGTTGCCGGCAAAACGGCAGTCGACGAATTCAGCCGCGGCGCCACGGATGTATACACCACCGCCGCTACAGTAACCGTTGTCGAACGCCACCGTGTTGCCTCGCACGTCGACCCGTTCGAACCGCGGGCTTCCGCCTTCCACGATCACGCCTGCGGCCGTTGAGTACGGGCCGGAGGCAATCGTGGCATGGTCGCGAATCACGCAGTCCACCACCTGGAGGTCCCCCGAATACACGCGAAGATAGGATTGGCGGATCGTCAGACCGTCGAGCGTCGATCCGACTGCCGAACTGTAGGCATAGTCTTCCAGGATACTTGTGAATCCATCGATGTCACGCGCGTCTGGGTCCGGAGCACCTTGGCCCGCGTAACCACCGCGAATGGCCACGCCATCTGGCACGGAGAGATGGTTCGAATACGTGCCGTCTGCAACACGGATCTCCACTGTGTCCGAACCGACCGCGGCCACAGCATCCGCGATTTCGTCAAACGCGGATGCCCAACTCAGTCCGTTTCCGGCCGTGCCGGCGCTGGCGTCCACATAGAGCGTTGAGGCGCTGTACTCATAGGCGCCCATATCGACGGTTTCTGTTCCGTTTCCATCACCATCATAGGTCCGGTCATCCTCGTCGAGATCCGTATCGATGCCTGCCGGCACGGCCGCGTTGTTACCTGCGTCGACGCAGGGTGAAGCCGCGACAAGGTGGTAATCCTTGATCTGGTAGCTTGGATACGGGCCGCCTGTCGGGACGAACGAGCTGAAATCTCCCCAGACCGTGACGGTGTCGGCGGTGTTCGCCGCGATGAGCGTCTGGACGGCCTGGGTCGTGTCCGGATTCAGAAGCTTGCCGACCATGGCGTCTTCGGCAAAGCCCGCACCCGTATCAACGAGCCTGGTTTGCCCCACGAGCAAGCCCGACAGGCACATCGTCGGGTCGTCCGGGTCGAGGTCGGGATCGTCCGGGGCGCAGTAATCCGCGTCGTCGGTCCATGTGCCGGCTGGTCCGCCGACGAACTCCGGATCGGCGACGGTGTTGCCGTTCTGGCCGTCGATAACGATTCCTGCCAGAGGATTGTCGTCCTGAACGTCGGAGTAGCTGACGGTTGTGTAAGCCGACGGGCCCCATACCTGGGCAGACTCGCCGTCGTTTGTCCCGCCGCCGTCGGCATTATCCCAGAGGATCGAGTTGACGACGTTGACGCTCGACGCAGGTGACAAGTTTTCGTTCCAGATCCCCGCGGCGATTCCACCCGCCTGGTTCTCGGCGAATGTGCAGTTCGTAACCGTCGCGGAGCCGCCGTAACGGAGCCGCAACCCTGAACCGTTCAGCACGGCGGTGTTGCCTGCGATCAGTGAGTTGTTGATGGCGCCGGCCCCGCTGTCGAAGAAGATGGCCGCGCCGCCGTTACCGGGAGACTGGTTGCCGGCGAGGATGCAGCGGTCCATGTCCATGGAACTGCTGCTCGGCCAGATATAGACGGCGTGCGAGGCGTGGTTCGAGATGATCTTTGTGTCGGTAATATCGAAATGGCCTCCTGCGGTTGCGGCGATTGCGCCTCCTCCATCGGCGGTGTTCTCGGCGAACGTGCATTGCGAAATCGTGCACATACCGCCGAGCAAATACACGCCACCGCCAGCCACGTTCGCTGAGTTGGCGACGAACGCGCAATCCGTCGTAACCACAGTGCTCTCGTTGCCGAAGATCGCCGCGCCGGAGCTGACGGCCGTGTTGGCCTGGAGTGTGCAGTCGGTCAGTTCGGGCGCGGATCGCAGATTGTGCATGACGCCGCCGTTGTTGTCCGCATGGTTTTCCGTGAAGACGCACCGCTGCAAAACGGGACTGCAATCCACGTTCTTCATGGCCGCGCCGTCATGTGTAGCGTGGTTATCCGTGAACTGGCAATCCTCCAGGTGCGGTGTCGCATCGGTCCTGTTGCACATGCCGGCGCCATCGTAGGCGTGGTTACCGACGAACTCGCACGCCGAGAAGCTCGGGCTGCAGTTGCCGACGTTGTAGACACCGGCGCCACGGCCGGGCGAAACGAGCATGGCCGCGTTGGCAATGAACCGACAGTTTGCCACAGTCGGGCTGCCAACGTTGTTGTACATGCCGCCGCCGCAATCGGCGGCCGCGGCGTTGGCGTTTCCGGCCGTGATCGTAAAGCCGTCGAGTCTGGCGGACGGGGACATGCCGATGCCGGTAACGACGCGATAGGCGTTTTCACTGTTGTCGCCGCCCGAGTCGTCGTCACCGTCCAGGTCGCCGCTGAGAATCGTCTCGTTGGCTTCGAAGTCGCGATCGTCGAGATCGAACGTCGCCGGATCTTCCGTGCCGGCGAAGCCGCCGTAAATCGCGACGCCGTCGGCGAGTTGGAACGTATCGGTCCGGTCGCCGCATCCGGGCGTATGCGAACCTCCCGGTGGAATGAATCCGCCGTCCGGCATGTACGTACCCTTAGCCACCCAGATCTGCTCGACGGCGTTGGCGGGATTCGAGGCGATCGCCAGCGCATCCTGCAGGTGCGGCAGGGCGTCTTCCCACGATGTGCCGTTGGCCGCGCCGCTTGCCGCGGCGTCCACGAACAGAACCGTCGCCTCGCACTCGTCGGGAATACTGTTCGTATTGGCGTCCGGGCTGCCGCCGCAATCGTGCAGATCGCATCCCGGGGCGCCGCAGTCGGTATCGCATTCGTCGGGGATGTCGTTCGAATTACAGTCGTCGATGGTGCCGACATAGAAACTGTGCCACCGGATATCCCCGGCGACAACACTCACACCAGTATGCGTCTCCGGCGAATACCCGGACACAGTGGCCGTTGCAGCGTAACATGTACCGGCTGCCGTCGCGGGGACGAGCGTCATGACGTAATACCCGTTGCCGTCCGTCTGAACGGCATCGAGTGTGCCTACCTGTACGGTTGCGTCATCGACACCCTCGCCGGTGTTCCAATCGATGACGCGGCCCCAGAGCGTGCCTTCGGTCGCCGTGGCCGGATCGCGCCAGGGCATGGTCGGTGTGGCGGCCGTGCCGGTGAAGAGACTTGTCGCAACGTAGGGGTACCAGGCGTCGTAGTCGGTGCTGTCGCTGCGGGTAGTGCCGTAGGAGTACGTGACCACGCCGTCGGCGCCCTGGCCGAGGCTGTAGGCCTGCTGCGTGACGCTGTTGGGCATCGTGTTCAAGTAGGCCGCCTGGCCCAGGTACATGTGGCGGTCGTACCGCCAGTTGAGGCAGGCGTTTACCCAGTTGCGGTACCAGGTCGGGTACAGCGTCTCGTCGTAGTAGAGCATCGGGCAGCCGGCGTCGAGATAGCCTTCGCGCATCCAGAACTCCCAGTTCTGGAACAGGCCGTAGGCGCTCGAGTCGGTGAAACTGGCCGGCGCGTTGCCCCACGCAATCAGAGCAGCCGTATGGCGCAGCGGCTGCTGCGGGTTGCTGTCGATGGCGGCGATTTCGGCGCGGCAGCGGCGGATCAGCTCGTCGATCGTGCGGCGGCGAAAGTTGTTCCAGAGCCAGTAGCTAGGGGACGGCGTGCCGCTGTAGCCCGTAATCTGTTGAAACCGCGCCAAGCTGGACTTCGCATAGCTCAGGTCTGTCGGATAGCCGGCGTCGGTCTGCGTGTAGCGGATGTAGTCCCAGTGGATGCCGTCGATGGCGTAGTTGGACACGAGCTCCCGAACGATCGAGACCAGGTACTCCTGGACCTCGGGCGAGCCGGGATCGAGCGTGTAGATTCCGTTGACGGCGGCCACACTGCCCATCGATGCCTGTGGCACCATCAGCCATTCGGGATGGGCAGCGAGATAGCTGTTGCCCGGCGGCGGCCATGTCACCGAAAGCCGATAGGCCACAAGCCAGGCATGGATCTCGAGACCGTTGGCGTGAGCCTGTTGAACCATGTACGCCAGCGGGTCGAACGCGCCGGCGGCATACGCGCTGCGCGTGACGATGTTGGAGTGCCAGTAGGCACCGTGTGAACCGTATTCGTTATCGTGATACGCCAGCACCTCCGGAATGATCGCGTTGTAGTTGCCCTGCACGGCCTTGGTGATCATGGCGTCAATCTGGGTCTGGTCCTGCAGTCCATAGTGGAAGACGTCGGCCCAAAATGCCCGGAACGCGGGCGGATCAGCCAGGGCGGACCGTCGACCGGCTGGTAAGGCGAACACCAACGCGGCAAGGACGACGTGGAAACGGAGGGCGGGCGTGGACATGGCTTCGTTCTCCTTCTGCGATCACGTGTGTGTATCGCGTGTGCGCGATAGATAGTCTCGACGCCTCGATGTGGGCAAGCCGTTGTCGGGAGGCTGCTGATCCCGCTACGCCAGCAGAGGCGTGCGTGACCACGCTTACGTCCGTGGTCTTCCCGCTCAAACCGACCTGCACGATTGTACTCAAACCCTGAATACGGCGGCATCCCGTGTTGTGGGGATTTGCCGTGCAACGCCGGGCACGCGGCCGCAACGAAACAGGGGGCTCACGCGTCGGCCGTCCGCCACGCCGTGCCCGCTGATTGTAACAGGTGGCCTCCCCCGGCGCTAAGCCCCCTGGTGAAAGAATGCAAGTTTTTTTGGGGGGCAATTGGCTACGCTGGACCCGGCGGCCTGGGAGGCCGGAGGACTTGTTCGTGGCGGTGATTCATTCGGGCAGGAGGGGACGGTTGCCGGTTCGAGCGTGCTGGGGACTCGGGGAGGGGGCCCAAAAAGAAACAGCGTCCGCGGTTCCACGGGCGCTGTTTCTCTGTCACCGTTATTACCCCTGCCGGTTACGGCTCGGGCGTTGCCGGCACTTCCGGCGTCGGGCTGGCTATCTCACCGGTGCCGCCTTCCTTGATGAAGACGTAGTAGAGCTGGCCCTCGGCGAGCGTGCGCCCGGCCAGTTCCGCCACCTCGTCACCGGTGCCCATGAAGATGTCGCACCGGCCCGCGGCACGGATCGCGCCGCCCGTATCCTGATCGAGCGCG
>JAFGKA010000482.1 GCA_016928855.1 Phycisphaerae bacterium | reverse complement strand
CGGATCGATTCTCAATACGAGTCCGTCGGTGTCGGTACCGGCGTAGAGCAGCCCGTGCCGGTCGGCGGCCAGACAGAGCAGGCTCTTCTGCTTTGCATCGTACAGGACGTCACTTTCCTTGCCGGTCGGGTCGATCCGGAACAGCTTGCCCTCGGTGCCGGTCGCGGCGTAGATCTCGCCCTGGCTGCCCCGGACCATGGCCCAGACATACGCGGTCTCCGCCGGTTCGAAGAAGGGAGCGAACGTGCCATCGGCGCTGATGCGGAAGATGCGGCCACGTTCGCCGCCGGTGCCGGCCAGCAGCGTTCCGTCCTTTGCGAACAGCAGCGAAAAAACGTTCTTGTCGGGTAGCTTGGCGAATGTGGTGACCTCGTCGCCAGCCACACGATAGATGTGGCCCGTACCCCCCGTGGCGGCATAGACGGCGCCGTCCGGCCCGCGGGCGAGCGCGTTGACGACCTCGGCTTGCTCCTTGGTCTTGTGCAGGACCGTGACGGCGCGGCCGAGCATCAGTTCACCGTGCGAGGATACGACGGTCTGCTCGAAGGTGCCTTCGCTGAAGTCCTTGGGGTTCTGTTGGGTCCAGGTGGCTGTCTTGACGCCCCAGGCCGGAACGGCCAACGCCAAAACCAGTCCGCCCCACAATGCCCGTCGAATGCAGTCCATCATGCGCACGTTTCCTTGTGCTTGCCGCTGATTATGCTTACGCGAAATCCAGTCTGTTACTGGTCCGCCTGTTTGTCCACCTTCACCGTGAACGATCGTGAGCCGTCTACTGTAAAGGGCGCCGGGTGTTCGACGACGAGCGCTTCCTTGTATCGTTCGACATCGCTGCGTTTGGCGTCCGCCAGGATACGCTGACGGAACGAAGGCAGGTCCGGCAACACATCCTTGCCCACGCTCAGACCGCCATCGCGCAGGGCCAGACGCAGGAACACGCGGTCATCGGCAAATCCGGCCACGAGGTTCATCGCTTCGAGTATCTGTGCCATGCTGTCTACTCGGAACAGATACGGCTTCTCGCGAGCCAGCGCGGCGACGTGTGCGCGGGCTGAGCATACGGTCAGTTCGTAGTCGCCGTCCGGCAGGTCATCGGGCAGTTCCAGCGTGTAGGTGCTCGCCACAGGATCGGCCCTGAAGCGGCGCCACCAGACCTGGACTTCGATTGTCTCACCGGGCTTGACCCGGTCTCGTGCCAGGACGGCCCGTTCGAGCTGCGCGACGCGGGCCGTCGGTTCTACCGTGACTGTCATCGACGCCCGTTCAATGCGAGCGTGTCCGAACTCGTTTTCCATCAGCATGGAAGCGGGCATGGTTGCGTCGGCCGCGATGCCGTAGGCGCCTCGCTGGCTGGTGATGTTCGCCGAGCGGAATGCGCCGAGGTTCTCAAACGTGATGTCGATCGTGTATCGGAGCGTGTGTTCCTTCGGCAGCTCACGCCGGGCAAAGAGGCTTTCGAACAGTGCCACCCCCAGCATTCTCGGCGTCAGGAACTCATGGTGGACAAGCTCGTAGTTGTACGTGTGTTCCTCGCCCGCTTCCTGCACGCGGACCTGGCAGGGGATCATGGCCGGGCCGCGCCCGAGCCGGCCGTAGATGCCGGTGTACTCATCCCGCACGAGCGTGCCGACCGTGTTGGCCGACGCCCCCAGTTTGAATGAGGTCATCAGCGAGGGCACGATCGTGTGGATGCCGCCGGTGGCCATCGGCAACTCGATCGACCCTTCGGCGTAGAATGAATGACCGAAGGCGAGTACGCGGTCCCCAATCACCTCGGTGCAGGTGCCCAGCGCCGCCATTGAGCGGTCGCCTTGCATAATCGGCACGCAGAGTGTGGCACCCGGTTCGAGCTTGGCGTCCGTGAAGTCGCCAGGGTCACCGGATGCCCCCGACGCCACGGGTTCGAGCCCGCTGCCCTCGAACTGTTCGCGCATGAATGTGAGCGTGTGGGGTGACGCTCCCAATGTCATCACCGGGGTCCTGAGGGGGCACAGATCCGATGCCGTGGCCGCGGGCATCGCGGGCGGCGCGGCGGATTCGGCCAGCCGGCCCTGCAAGATAGCTCCGAAACGGTTGTCTTCTGGCGCGATCCGTGGTCGTTGTGGGACGCGCCATGCCTGCTTGGATTCGCTCTTGCCCGCTTCCCCGACGTTGGCGCCGGCGACCTTCTCGATGGCCAGCATCTGGGCGATGGGCTGGACGCCGCCGAGGGCGTCCTTGTTGAAGCTCCATCCGTATGCGATGGCCCCGATCATGCGGGGATTCCGACCCGCGGAGTCTGTAATGTAGACCGGCGATCCGCTCATGCCCCTGGCGATGCCGCTGTGTTCCACGGCGGCGCCTTTGCATCGCACGAGGATCACGTCCTGGTTTGACGCAAACGCGTTTCGCATCACGCTGACCACTTCGACGTCAAATGTGCTGATCTCAGTACCCGCAAGGACGGTCCGGGCGAATCCGGTCATGCCTCGGCGCAACTCGTCGACCGGCATGTATTTGTCCAGGTCCAGATCCTGTGCCGTGGCGGGGCGGGGTGACAGGAGGCCCGCCACGATGGCCACCGCGACCGCGAGGGGACGATTGGATGGGATTGGCATGCCGACAGTACTCCGAAGGCCTTGTGATGCCCAATGTTATCGGCGTCTGCCACGACCAGCAACACTATGAAACTGGGTGGTTGGTCGCGGCGGTCCTGAATTTGACGACGCTAACGGCCGACGATATAGTCGATGGAAACAGGAGAAGATGGGACGGCTAGGGTAGCCGCCCCCCGTTGTTGCATGCTGGCCCATGGCGAAAACCGCCCCCAAACGGTTCGGCGCGGCTTTCGCCATCGGCCTGACATCCAGGATGTCGGGTTGGTGCTGTGTCTGAACCGGAAGCTGTAGCCCGCGCGGAAGTTGTTGAACGGGCTCAAGAGATCATCGGGTATCGTTTTCGCGATCCGGATCTGCTGGTCGCCGCTCTTACGCATTCGTCGATTGCCGATCACCGTCTCCAAAGCAACGAACGGCTCGAGTTTTTTGGCGATGCCGTCCTGGGGATGGTCATCTGCCAGGAACTCTACACGCGTTTTCCGGATTTGCTCGAAGGGGAGCTGACGAAGATCAAATCGTCGGTCGTCTCTCGCAACACCTGCGCGGATGCCTCCCGTGCGATGGGACTGCCGGAGCTGTTGTTTCTGGGCAAGGGCATGGCGGGTCGGAGCCGGTTGCCGAATTCATTGGCGGCGGCGGTGTTTGAGGCGTTGATCGCGGCCATCCATCTCGATGGTGGCGGTCTCACCGAGGCCCGTCGGTTCATCCTCGAGCAGATGGAATCGCGGATCACGGAGGCGGCCGACTCCGAGCATCAGAACAACTTCAAGTCGCAGCTCCAGCAGCACGCCCAGAAGGTGCTCAACGGCACGCCGCTCTATGAGCTGCTTGACGAGCAGGGCCCGGATCACAGCAAGTGCTTCGAGGTCTGCGTCATGATTCATGGGCGTCGTTTCGGCAGTGCCTGGGGGCCGTCCAAGAAAGAGGCGGAGCAGAAGGCGGCCTACAACGCTTTGTGCGAACTCCATCTGAGGGGTGCGGGAGACGCGGCCAAGTCGGAGGCGCCGTGCGTCGAAGAGGCTGAATCCGACGTGGGCAAAACGCCAGCCAGTTGACGCCCGTAGTCGTCGGCGGGGGTCCCGTCATTTCCTTTGCGTGTTCGGTCTGATTGAGTCGTTATCCACTTTGCGTTGAGTCGGCCGACGTATCGTCCGCGTCTTCGGCAAAGAAATCTTTGAAGCCCTTGCGATCACAAATCGCCGTCAGGATCGGTCGAAACGCGTCGATCTTGTAGTTGTCGAGTCGCAGCGTGGCCTGTGCGTTGCCGCGCTGGTAGGTCAGATCGACGAAGCCCTTGGTGGCGTACCGGCTCGCATCCAGGCTCGTCATGGCATCCCACGGGATCCGATTGCCGTTGTAGTCGAGTCCGTCATCGTCGAGCACCACGCGTGTCCGCATGACGTACACGAAATAGGCCAGCGTCACAATCGCGGCCGCCACGAGGCCGACCGAGTAGTTCCGCTGCGTCTTGAGATTGGCCTCGTCGTGCAGTGGGCTCTTTTCGTCGTCGACGTCATCCTGCCACTGGACAGGGTCCAGGTAGCGGAACTGGCCGTCCGTCAGCTTGACCCGGAAAAAGACCGCCGGACCGATGAAGTACATCTCGCCCTTCTCCGGGTCCTCGGCGGCAGGTTCGCCCAGCAGCTCGACGAGTTCCTCGCGGGAAAATGTGGCCGACTCTTCCTTGACCTTACGCTCGAAAACCGCCAGGTTCTTTTCCGTGACGTTGGGGTTGGCGGTGATCCCCTCGACAGCCAGGTCGCTCGGGAGTTTCTGCGTTGCCCACTCCAGATTCTTCGCCGGGTACTTGACCCGGCCGTCGTAGGCGAACCAGGCGGCAAACAGGATCCACAGGCCAGCCAGGAGGAGAATCCGAGTGCGCCGCTCGCGAGTTGTGCCCGTTTCGATTCGTTCCATCATCCATCCCTTGTTCGGTTCCAGACTTGACCGGTTCCATCGGCTTTCATGAGCCGGCCCTATGATTCCATCTCGGCGCGTCGATTGCAAGGGCGGCATCTGGGGCGGGCACCTCCGTTCGCCGGTGGGGCAGGCAGGGCCATGCCCGACAGGCTCGCCCAGACGCCTGGAGGAGCCAGTTCCAGCCCGCTGGTATTGAACTCGTTCGGGCAACTCCGCATAATGGAGGTGGCAATCGCGGTGGAAGCAGGCAGTCACGGCAGGGCGCTATTCATGAAATCTCAATTCGGAGTTCTTTGCGACGAGTTCTACGCCAGTACTCGGCTGCACCTGAAACTCGAACTGACGCTTGGACGGGAGACCGTGCTGCACTTCTTTGACCGCGTGCGGCGCGAATACCCGGGGATGCGCAAGCTTCGGCGTCGCGACGATGGGACGCTCGTGCTCGAAGAAGACGATCGTGACGGCGAGTCGCATCGGTGGCTTCGTCTTGAGCCGGCATGCTTGCGTTTCGGGCAGTACTCGCCGCCCGATTCGGCCACGTATCGGCGTTATGCCCAGTTCGTTCTCGAACAGGCCCCCTGTCATCTGACGCTCAACGAGTTGGACATCGATCATCTTGAGGTCGTCTACGCGTTCGATCTGGAATATCGCGGCAACCACGACCAGTTGGTGGCCGAGACACTCTATGCCGATCACCCGCTGTCGGCGTTTCTGCTTGGCGAGGATGCGATGCACTCGATCGAGTGTCAGCCGTACCTCGGCGTGGCGCTGACGCCCGCGTGTGATGTGCAGGCCTACATCGAGGTGAAAAGCCGGACCAGCACGTTCGAGGTGCGGACCGGCGACTATGACACGCAGATTCTCAGCGTCTTTTCGATGGTGCGCAAGTACTGGGGCTTTGGCGAGGCAGCCGATCTGGCCGTGGTGCACAATGACCTCTGCCGCCGTGCCGACGAGATCGCCGGCGAAAAGGTCGTCCCCATCCTCGTGAACCCCCTCGCACAGGCCATCGCCAGCCGGCCGTAGCGATTCCGTTCCGACAGCCGGGAATCCGGCCGCGTTCCTACGCTCGTGTTTCGAAAATGGTCTCTGGATTCGCCTTGTTGACGGCGAGCGGCCGTATCGGGCCTGCGTGTCAGAAACGATTCTTGGGTTTCTCTTCGCGGATGTAGTCCTGCCGCTGTGCGGCGTATTCTTCGGCCGACAGGCCCACGTCGAGGGAGGGCGTCTCCTCGTTCGCCTCATGGAAGATGCGTTTGAGGATCGGAATGCACCAGCCACAACCCGTACCGGCCCCGAGGCATTCCGACAACTGCGACGGTTGCCGCGGGCGCGTACGGCGAACGAAATTCCACAACTTGCGGAGCGAGACGCCGTAACAGTAGCAGACGTGGTCGTCGGGTTTCATTCATCCATTGTAGCCGCGCGGATGCGATACTTCATTCGGCTGCCAAACGCACCGGATGTGCGGCGAACAAGGGGCATCGGCGCCCAGCCTGGTGCGGTGAATCGCGGTCGCGCCGGGACAAAAAGGGGACATCACTGATTATTGACATTGGTCGGGGTGGTCGGTATGTGTGCGGTCGTGCCTCGGACAGTCAGAGCGATTGAAGCCGGGTTGGTGTATCACGTCCTGAACCGCGGCAACTTGACGGTAAGGTGCGGGAACAGTTATGAAGCAGTGTGAACCGCGGTCGATCTTGACCAGCAGAGAAGCGAAGAAAATAGTGATGTCCCGAATGCCATTAAGTTAGTCGGTACCTTCTCGCATTTTGTTCGTAAGTCCTTTTACCAGGCGCACTTATGCGCGCTT
>JAFGKA010000481.1 GCA_016928855.1 Phycisphaerae bacterium | reverse complement strand
CAGGCCGATCGCGGCGATCTCCTCGTCATCGCAACCCTGGGCGAGTGTGATCTTCTCCACCACCGCGCGGACGATCGGCAGGCTCCCTGTCACGCTGGGAACTTTCAGCTCAACGCATCGACAAGGCACTGGCGGCAAGGGCTCGCTCATGATGCACCGGGTCCTGCGCTTGAGGTGACCGGCGAAGCCGCCGGGGTCGTTTCCTGTTGCAGATACTGCCGCCATCGCTTCACCGCCCGGGCGCGCTCAACGGCCGGCTTGCGGTATTCGTAACCGAGCCGCGTGCCGGTAATCTTTTCAATGGCGATGATGGCGAACAGGCGCACCGCTTCATCCTCGTCTTCGAGCCGCTCGACCAGCAACGGCAGCGTCGCGCGGTCCTGACGGTCGCCGGCCATCTTGATCGACCGGATCCGCACGCCCGGATCGGCATTGTGGATTCCGGTCGGATAGGGCGGCATCGGATTGCCGCACGCGCCCAAGGCGACGATGGGCAACACGCAGGCGAGCCGGCCGACGGTATGCAACCGAGACCCGCTTCGCTGGCCGTCGGGCGCGCCACGTTCCGTGGCCCCCACGGCGTCAGATCGGCACTGCAGGATCCTCAACACGTCGGGAATTATAGGTCCACGGCGCGGGGATGCAAACGCCGCTACCCCCCGAGCGGGTGCTGCGATATGATACCCGGACCATGAATGACCACTGTCGCATTGTCTGTGTGCTCCTGTGGGGCGGGTCGTTGCTGGCGGCCGGCGGTTGCCATTCCATCGATTCGTCAGCCTCCCAGCAGCTCGGGCCGGTCGAATTCCCGATCCTGTGGGAACACCACGGTTCCGTCTCCCACATCTCACGGCCGCTGCAGGTCGTCGCTCACAGCCCGGAGGTGCTCGCCCAGCTTCCATTGGTCGAGGTGCCCGTCGACTTCGAAACGCAGATGGTGCTGGTTGCCGGTATCGGTCCGACCACACGGCAGGATCTGGGGGTGCGGATCAACCGCGTCTGGCGGGACGGCAGCCGGATCCGGGTCCAGGTTCAGACGCTCTACGCCGCGGAAGAGAAGCCGGAGGGACCACCACGGCTAGTCAGCCCGTACCACGTCGTCGTGGTGCCGCGGAGCGATCTGAACATCGTCGGCTTCTCGGCGGCGGTGCCCAGAGGGGCCTTCCGCGGGCCGGCACTCCCGGGGGCCGCGACCGCCAGCCCGGATTGACGCCGAACGAGGTGGGCCGCCCAACATGGTCACATATCGTCCACTGGGACGCGAAGAGCTGAGGCGAGGGATCGAATTGACGCTGATGCGCCCCGGCTGCGGCCGAGCCGAGCTGAACTGCCGGGTGGACGCCCTCCTTCGCTACGTGGCGTCCATGAATCTGGGCATCGAACGGCAGTGGGGGGCGTTTGCGGGCGACCGGTTGGTCGCCTCGTGTCTCTGTGTCGAGTCGCCGGGACGTTCGGGAATGATTTTTTTGCCCGCTTTGTCCGGGGCGGGCTACGACGCATCCGTTGTGACTGAACTCCTGCGCCGGGTCGCGGCGGACGCCGAACAACGTAACCTCTGTCTGTTGCAGGTGATGGTCGAACCGGGCTCACGCGACGAGGACGCGGTTCTGGCGGCCGCGGGGTTCAGCAAGCTTGCCGATCTCATCTACATGGAACGTGAGGCCGGTCTCCTGTTTCCCGCATCTCCAGCTTCCGGGCAGATAAGCTGGGTAACGTACGACGCTGAACGACACGCGATCTTCGCGGCGACGGTCGAGGGGACGTACGAGGACAGCCTGGATTGTCCGGGCCTGAACGCCTTGCGCACGATCGAGGATATCCTGGCGAGCCATCGCGCAACTGGTGAATACGACGCACGTTGCTGGTTCCTGGCCCTGTGCGACGGCGAGCCGGCGGGGGCGCTTCTGCTGGCGCGTGTTCCAGAGCAGGATACCATGGAAATCGTCTACATGGGCCTCCTGCCGCGATTCAGAGGCCAGGGCATTGGACGTCACTTCATGCACCAGGCGGTGAAAGTGGCTCGGGATCACGGCTGTTCGCGCCTCACGCTTGCCGTCGATTCGACGAATGCTCCGGCGCTGCAACTCTATCAACGGGCGGGGTTTGCCGAAACGACCCGCCGTCGTGCGTGGATCGCCGCGCCGCAGCGGGCAAAACAGCAGCGCGATTCGTCGTAGTTTTTTGCACTGGTTGGCATGCGGGAAGGGGTCCGCCGCGGGACTGGCGTCCTGACGCAAATCCGGCAGGACGGCGTAAAGCTTCAACAGGCCGAAGGCTCCGACGAGCGGGGCTCGCAGCGGAAGGCGTTGTCAACGGGTTATCCACGCGATCTTCAACGCTGTGGTCGGAATGTGGATCATTTATTTTTTTGGCGCGCAAGGCTATGTGTCAGCGGAACCTTCTGAATTGTGCATAAGTATCCTGTGATTTTTGTTGTTGACGGTGCTTGAGGCCTGCGGTAATATCCGGGCCGCATTGGTTGGTCCAAGTCCTTGCGAGTGGCGATTGACACGGTCGTTTTCGCAAGCGTTCGAAGCGAGTTGTTTCATAATACTCATTCGGGTACGCGGGAAGGAGTCGCCCGTGCAGGCCTCCAGTCTAGACACTGTTGGGCAGATTCAGAGTCGGATCGCGGAGAAGGTTGGCCCACAGCGCTACAAGGTGTGGTTCAAGAACTCGACGCAACTGACTTTGGCGGATGGGTTCCTGAAAGTGGGGGTTCCCAATCTCTTCGTCGGCGGTTGGATCGAAAACCACTACGCCGATGTCATCGGCGAAGCGGCACGAGAGGTGACCGGCGCCGAGATGAACCTCACCTTCTCGATCGATTCCATGCTGCT
>JAFGKA010000480.1 GCA_016928855.1 Phycisphaerae bacterium | reverse complement strand
GTGAGCAATCTTGCACGATTCGGCGTTTCGATGGAGGACGACCTGCTGGCGGCGTTCGATGCGTTGATCGCGGCCAAGGGGTATCAGAATCGATCTGAGGCCGTCCGCGACCTCGTCCGGCAGGAACTGGTGCGCGGGCAATGGAAGCCGGACCGCTCGCCGGCGGTCGGGGCCCTGTGCCTCGTCTTCGACCATCACGCCCACGACCTGACGCATCGCCTGACGCACATGCAGCACGAACACGTGTCGGAGATCGTCTCGACGCTGCACGTGCATCTCGACGAAGCGAACTGTCTCGAAGTCCTCGTGCTCCGCGGCAAGGCCAAGGATCTCAAGGCCCTGTCCGACAGGCTGATCGCCACCCGCGGCGTCAAGCACGGCCAGCTCGTCATGACCACGAGCGGCAAGCATCTCAGATAAGGCTATGACGCCCGTGGGTGCGTCGGCTCGAGTGTCGGACGCGGGCCGCTGGTCAGTTCGCCGACGATTTCTTCAACGAGATCCTTGATGGTGACGATGCCGATCGCGCGGCCGCGTACATTGTGCACGATCGCGAGCGGGCATCGCGCTTCCTGCATCGCCAGCAGCGAGCGGGTCACCGGCTGAGCTTCGTTCAGTTGGACGGCGGGGCGCAGGAACCGCTGGATCGGTGCGAAGTCATCCTCGCACAAGAGCACCTCGTTGACGTTGATGAATCCGATCGGCTGCCGTCGATTGCCGGCGGCATGCACGACGAGGCGCGTGAACTCGTTGCGGGCAGCGACATCCTCGACGTCGCGGCGGGTTGCATGTTCGTCGACCTGCGCGACCTGATGCAGTGGTGTGGCCGCGGCCCGCGTCTGAACAGACCGCAGGTTCAGCACGTTTCGCGCGACTTCGACCTGGACCGGGCTGAGGACGCCGCTGGCGCCGTGTTCGAGCAGGATCGCCCGGATTCGCTCGCGAGGCATGAACAGGTCCACGGTTTCGCCGCGGTGGCCGAACAGTCGCATGATCAGGTGCGTCGCGCCGCGCACCGCGCCGACGAGGCCGGTATAGGTGAAGACCAGCCGGCTGGCCGAAAGGAGCCATACGCAGCGGATCATGAGCGTGTCGGCTCGGGATTGAAACAGTGTTTTCGGGATCATCTCACCGAAGACGAACAGGATCGGCGTGACGGCGAGCGTCGTGTAGAACTCGGCCTCGTGGCCGGAGAGGCCCGCCGCCGTCAACAGTACGGCCGCAGCGGCCGTGGCGCCGTAGTTGCTGAGGTTGTTGCCGATGAGCAGCACGCAGATCAGTCGTTCGCGCTGGCGGGTCAGCTCAAACAGTCGGCGCCAGACGCCGCCGGCGCGCTCCGCTTTCAGGCGGAGGTGCAGTTCGCTCAGGCGGTACGAACCGGTCTCCACGCCGCTGTAGATCGCCGAAAACAGCGTGGCGACGAGACCCACGATGATCCACACGAGGAGGCCGACTGGAGGCAGGTCAGCGATCATGCGGCTGGACCTCCCCGGCATCCGGAATCCGGCTCAGGCGTTCAAGGCGGACTTCCACGATGCGATGCCGCTGCATGCGGGTCACCACGAAGCGCAGGTTCCGCAAGGTCAGTTGATCGCCGACACGGGCGAATCGACCGAGGCGGGCGGCGATCATGCCGCCGATCGTGTTGACGCTTTGTGCGGCGATTCGCTGGCCGAAGATCTCGGCCCATTCACGGACGCTGAGGCGTCCGCTGAGCAGGTACGTGTCGTCGTCGATCTGGCGGACCAGGTCCGGGGCCGCCTCGCCGGGTTCAAGGATTTCACCAACGACTTCCTCGACGACGTCTTCGAGCGTGACCAGGCCGGTTACGCCGCCGTATTCATCGACGGTCAGCGCGGTCTGGCGGCCGGTCGTGCGGAAGTCGTGCAGAAGGCTGTCGACGGTCTTGATTTCGGGGATGAACCAGGCCGGCTGGAGCACGTCTTCCAATGATTCGTCGGGGCGGACGAGCACGTCGCGGGCACGCAGCACGCCGACGACGTTGCCCGGATCATCGCGGTAGGCCGGGATGCGTTTGTAGCCGGTGCGGCGCACGAGATCGAGCAGGGCTTCGCGGGACTCGGCGATATCGCAGATGACCATATCCACGCGTGGCACGGCGATTTCGCCGGCCTGAATGCTGCCCAGTTCGACCACCTCGTGCAGCAGCGAGCGTTCGTCCGGCGCGATCGCGCCCTGGGCGGTCGAGTGAAGCAGCAGTTCCTGCAGCTCATCGGGGCCTACCGGCTGCGGTGCGTGGTCCGCCGGGCTCAGCAGTCGGATGCCCGGGGTGATCAGCAGTCGCTGCAGGAACTCACGCACTGGCCAGAGCACGCGGTCGAACACATAGATGGGGCCGGCGACGACGGATGCAAAGGCCAGCGGATACGTGACGGCGATGATCTTCGGCAGTACCTCGCCAAGAAAGATGATCGCCAGCAGCGGCACGAAGCCGACGAGTGTGCTCTGCCAGCCGGGCAGTGTGTGCGAGACGCGCATCACCAGTACTGACGCGATGGCGAAGAACAGCACGTTGACGGTCATATTGCCGAGCAGCACGGTGACGAGCGTACCCTCGGGTCGCTTCATCAGATGGCTGGCGAGGCGGAGGAACGGGTTGGCGCTGCTGTGCGCATTCTTGAGCTGGTGGCGGGAGAGGTTGAACAGCGCGGTCTCCGTGCCACTGAAGAAGGCGCTGCCGCCGATCAGCAGAGTCAGCGTGATCAGTCGGAGGATGTTTTCAGCGAGTAGCTCCCACACGGTGACACCGGAGACGGATCATACCGAAGTGGCGGCGCGCGGCAAGGGGCGCGTGTCGGTTCTCCTACTTGGGAGGCGAGAGGGTCAGGCTCAGTCCGACGTCGATGTTCTGGCCGCCGTCGGTTTGATGGCAGTGGACGGCGAGGACGTTGGTGCCGTTCTGCAGTGCGGCGAGGGCCGTGGCGTCGAGTGCGACATCGACGTAGTGGTCGACGAAGCCCGGGCGTTTCGCGATCGGTTCGCCGTTCAGGTAGATCTCGGCGTCCTCGTCGTGGTGGACGCGGAGCGCGGCGGCAACCACCGCCTTGGCGTCGGCCAGGTCGAAGGTCGTGCGCAGCCAGATGTCATGAGTCCGCCAGCGGGTGCCAACGATTGCGTTCGGTGTCTCTCGTGTACCGAAGCCGCCCGAGCCGCTCTTCCAGCCACTGTCATCGAAGGCGGGCCGGGCCCAGCCATCGGCTGGCTTGTCGGTCGTGAAGCGCCATCTATGAGGTGCCTGTTCCGCCGTGGGCACCACGGCGCGGATCCGGTCCGTCAGCCGATCGACGGCGACGGGCTCCTGCGAGGTCATCTCGGTACCCAGTCCGTGCGGCTGGCGGAACGTTAGCACGCAGGTTGGATCGACTGCGTATCGCCCGAGACCGCGACCGAAGATCGCCAGGCCGCCGCGGTGTTCGGCGTTTTCAGGGACTTCGAAGCGGATGACGAGCTGGCCGTCTTTGCCTGCCGCGAGTGCCTGCTGCAGCACGGTTCCGGCCACTGTCGCCCGCACGAGCCAGCCATAGGAACCGGGGTCCTGCTGGCGGGCGTGGGACAGCGCGCCGCGGGCATCGGCCGGATCATCGGCTAACGTCTGCCGCCAGGCTTCGACACCGTTGAGCGAGAGTCGCACATCGGTCGGGAACTTCTTCGAGTCGGTCTGCGGATAGTCGAACGGCGTTCGCCGCGCCGGCCAGTCGAGCTTCTCCTCCTTGGCCTTTGCCGACAACTCGGCGATGACCTCGATCGACTGCAGCGCATCGGCCGCGATGCCTTCCGGCAGCGCCAGCCGGTATTCGGCGAAGCCGCTACCGTGGGCGGCAACCTTGCTGGCCGTTGTCATCGGAGTCGGACTGGCTTTCCACTGCCACGCGGCGACGTCCGTCGGCTCGAAGCGCAGCGCGATCCGCTTGTCGTCAACGACTTCACGTCGCGGCAGGGGCGCCTGCACGGTCAGGTTCAGGTAGTTGCGGGCCAGCACGGCATCGCCGTCCACGACCTCGACCAGCAGCGCTCCGACGCCCGGCTGCTCGGGGGCGGCGCAGAGAATCGGGTCCTGCGGCGTTACGGCAAACGGCGCCCACTTCGCGGGTCGCGTCTGCCACGTGCCTTCCTGGGTTTGGCCCCAGCCGTCGATCCAGTCCATGCGCCATCGTAGCGTGAGGGCTTCGGCCGTTCGGTCGGACCAGTGGCTGATCGCGACGGGAATCGTCTGCGTGGCGCCGGCTTCGAGTTCGAGCATCGG
>JAFGKA010000479.1 GCA_016928855.1 Phycisphaerae bacterium | reverse complement strand
TAATCCGCGTTTATTGCGGTTTCCATAATGCTTTTCCCCTCCGGAAAGCACCGGGCCGTCTTCGGACGCCCGGTGTTTTCTTTTTTTACGCAAACCGCGGCGTTCGGCTGTTGCGTCGGCTGAGGGTCGGCTTCAAATCGCGTCGACGACCTTGAACCCCATCAGATGGCCCATGTGGCGGGTGGGCTGGACGTAGTCCCCGTAGAAGACGACCCGGTGCAGCTCGGCCATCCAACCGTACGAATCGAGGAGTCCGGCACCCCAGTTCTCGAGCATGGCGCCGGCGTTTTTCACCTCGGTCGTGATCTGCGTTCGGCAACCGCGGTCCTGGAAATCCGGAATCTCGATGATCTTCCCGGTCGAGAGCAGCATCGTGTCGAGATTGACGAGCTTCGCGCAGGTGATGGCCTGGCCCACGCGCATCTGGACGTCGAGGGCGGCGCCCTTGTCGTCGTCGGTGTGGGTGCGGATGTCGAACGGAGCACGTTGGCCTCCGGGTCCGTCCATGCGCGTGGGGGCGGTGCAGTGGGCGTGGATGACGGCGTTCTTGGCGGTGTCGAAGAAGGGGTCGGTGATGAAGCCGGGCACGCCGAAGGCATAGCGGAACAGGAGCATCGTCAGCGTCGAATCGATATCGGCTTCGCAGGCGCCGACCATGCCCTGGTCGCAGAGCTTGCTGTGGGCCAGACAGGGATAGCCGAGCACGTCGATGGGCAGGCCGCCGAGGCAGTTGATGGTAATCGCCTGAGCTTTCTCCTCATGCATGACCTGCTGCATGGCCAGATACATCCGTGCGGACTTGACGATCTCTTCGCGCGACGGCTCGACGATCGTGCGGGCCTGGCTGAGCCAGCACGTTTGGGCTTCGGCTTCAGCCTTGGCCGGGTCGACCGCCCGGTGCGCTTCGATCAGGCGGTCATAGCTGACCGCGACGACCTGGGCGCCGAGCCGGGCTTTGACCTGTTCGGGGTCCTGGGCGGGGGCGGTCCCTGCCAGCGGGCCGGGAACGGCGAGGATTCGGGTATGTTTCATCTGGCCGGGAACGCGCAGGAGCGCGGCGGCCATGGCGATCTCTCCGAAGTCCCGCGTGGCGAAGACCGTGACACGGCTGCCCGCCTTGCGCCACCGATTCACATCCATCCAGTCGTGACCGCTGAACGGCTGCGAGAACACGACCGTGGGCAGGCCCGCGTCGACGAGTGTGCGCATTTCGCCCCGCGTGCCGATGGAGAGGTGGAAGAGCAGCAGGCCCGACGCATCACCCAGGCTGGCGGCGACCTCGGCGGCCTGTTGCGGCGTCTGCACAAGCTCATGGCCAACGAACTGGACGTCGCCGAGGCTGCGTTCGGCTTCGTCGAGGTGCTTGCGGAACATAGCGACCTCGGCCTTGGGGTCGAAGGCGGGCTTGGGCCAGGCGCCGCCGGATCGGCCGACGAAGACCGTGTGAATCTTCCACGCCTGCCGCGAGGCCGCTGGGGCGCCGGCGGCGAACGCCGTTCGCGGGGTTTGAAGCATGGCGGCGGCTGCACCGGCGGCGGCCGTTCCGAGAAACTCGCGTCGGTTCATGGAGGTGCTCATGAGAATCGATCCTGCTGGTTCGGGTTCCTTGTCTTCGCCAACCTCGCGCGGACAGGCTTGAGCGACCGTTGCGGCATGCGCGCCCGTGGTCGTCCGGTCTCCCGCCGCGATCGTCCGGGTCGATGCTACCGCCGTCGTGACAGGCCGACAACCCGCGCCGGGCGAGGGGCTGATCGTCGCCGTTGGGGGCGGCAGGGCCCTTCGGAGTCACGGCCGGCTCGGGAACGATTTGGTGTCGCCCGGGCAGTTGCCAAAACCGCCGGCATCGCTACTATTCGGGGTCCTGTACCGACTCAGTTCCGCTGGCACGAATGAATAGAAAGGGCTTGGGCATGAGAAACGCGTGCATAAACGCAGTTTGGGTTGGGGCACTGGCGTGGGTGGCGGTTTCGCTCTGCTCCTGCGCGGAGGGACCCGGTTTCGGAAAGGGCGCGACGGCGAAGGAGAAGCCGATGACGGTCACGCAGAAAGCGTTCGGAAAGACCCCCGCGGGCGAAACGGCCCAGCTCTTCACGCTCACCAACGCCAACGGCATGCAGGCCGAGATTACGAATTACGGCGGGATCGTCGTGCGGCTGACCGCCCCCGACCGTGAGGGCAAGTTCGCCGACGTGGTTCTCGGCTACGAGACGCTGGCCGAGTACATCAAGGCCAGCCCCTACTTTGGGGCGCTCGTCGGGCGCTACGGCAACCGGATCGCCAAGGGCAAGTTTACCCTGGACGGCGTCGAGTACACGCTGGCTACGAACAACCAGGAGAACCATCTCCACGGGGGCAAGGTCGGCTTCGACAAGGCTCTCTGGGCTGCCGAGCCGGTCAAGACCGGCGAGGCGGTCGGCCTGAAGCTCTCGTACCTCAGCAAGGACGGCGAAGAGGGCTATCCGGGTAACCTGCAGTGCACGGTGCACTACTGGCTGACGAACGACAACGAGCTGAAGATCGAGTACCTTGCCGAGACCGACAAGCCGACCGTGGTGAATCTGACGCACCACAGCTACTTTAACCTGGCCGGCCAGGGCTGCGGCGACATTCTGAGCCACGAACTGATGATCAACGCGGACCGGTTCACGCCGGTCGATGCGGGGCTGATCCCGACGGGCGAGCTGCAGCCGGTCGCGGGCACGCCGATGGATTTCCGGACACCGATGGCAATCGGCGCGCGGGTCAACCAGGACGATGTCCAGCTCCAGCGCGGTGGCGGCTATGACCACAACTACGTGCTGAACAAGGACAAGCCTGGCGCGATGACGCTGGCGGCGCGGGTCTGCGAGCCGACGAGCGGCCGCGTGATGGAGGTCCACACGACCGAGCCGGGCCTGCAGTTCTACTGCGGCAATTTCCTCGACGGCAGCAACGTCGGCAAGGGCGGCAAGGTCTACAGCCACCGCTATGGCTTCTGCCTGGAGTCGCATCACTTCCCCGATTCGCCGAACAAGCCCGACTTCCCGTCGGTCGTGTTGCGACCGGGCGAGAAGTATCAGACCAAGACCATTTACAGGTTCTCGGCGAAATAGGGCCAGCTTCACGGCGGCCATGTGAGACGCCCGTCCGCGGGGCGGGGCGTCTGTCGCATTCAGACTCTTGCGAGGATCGATCGATGCACCTGGCACCTCTCGACGTCGTCTTCTTCGTTCTGTTCGTCGCGTTCGTCATCGGCTTCGCGATCTACAAGAGCCGCAAGGAGAAGGATTCCACCGATTACTTTCTGGCCGGCCGCGGCGCGACGTGGCCGCTGATCGGTTGTTCGCTGATCGCCGCGAACATCTCGACCGAGCAGTTCGTCGGTATGTCCGGCCAGGGCGCCGGCGCCACCGGCCTGGCAATCGCCAGCTACGAGTGGGTTGCCGCGGTGACGCTGGTCTTCGTGGCGATCTTCTTCCTGCCGCGGTTCCTGCGGGCGGGCATCTTCACGATCCCCGAGTATCTCGAATACCGCTACAACACCGCCGCGCGCATGATCATGTCGTTCTTCCTGCTGATCATGTTCGTGTTTGTGACGACGGTGTCGGTTGTTTATTCCGGCGGCGTGACGCTCGATACGTTCTTTGGGGATACGCCACTGCCGATCCTGGGCACAATCTCGCTCCAGAAGGGCATCTGGATCATCGGCATCGCGGCGGTCATCTATACGGCGTTCGGCGGGCTCAAGGCCGTGTTATATGCCGATTTGATTCAGGGCACCGCATTGATCGGCGGCGGTGCGGTCGTCCTGATGTTCACGCTCAAGGCGATGGGCGGCTGGAACGCGGCGATGGCCGAGCCGGAGATTGAGAAGCGGATGCACATGGTGCTGTCGTCCGACCATCCGGTGATGCCGTGGACGATCCTCATTCTCGGCATCTGGATCCCGAACTTCTACTATTGGGGTCTGAACCAGTACATCACGCAGCGGACGCTGGCGGCCAAGACGCTGCGCGAAGGGCAGTTCGGTATCATCTTCGCCGCGGCCCTGAAGCTGATCATTCCGTTCATCATCGTGGTGCCGGGTATCATGGCGCCCGTGCTGTTCCGCGAGCAGCTTGCCGGCAGCACGGAAACCGCGGCGGATCAGGCCTATCCGCTGCTGATCCGCGAACTGATCGGCGTGGGCTGGCGGGGCTTCGTGCTGGCGGCGCTGGCCGGCGCGGTCATCAGCTCGCTGGCGTCGATGCTGAACTCGGCCTCGACGATCTTCACGATGGAC
>JAFGKA010000478.1 GCA_016928855.1 Phycisphaerae bacterium | reverse complement strand
TCGAGCTGCGCGAGGCGATTCGGCAGGGCTGGCACCGCGACGATGTGATCTTCGCATTGGATTGGTGCTGGGACGCGCTCAGTGAGGAAGCACGCCGCACCGTCGCCTCAGCGCTCGTGGGTCGTATGAAGCCATTCGATGCCGAGGTCAGCCCGCTCGACCACGTCGCGTTTCATCCGCGTATCTGCGATGTGGCCGCGGCGATTGTGCTGGTGGATACCGCTGAGATCGAAGGCGAAGATGTCACGCGACTCCGCAAGCTCCTGGACGCCGCGCAGCAATACCTCGAAGGCCCTTTCGTGCGGCTGTGGCAGGAGAAAGGACCGGCGCCGACTTCCTCGACCAATACGCTGTGGGCCCAGGCCGACGCCGTGCTGGCGGCCGAAATCTGGAGCACCGGCACTGGCTGTTCGCTCTGGCTGCGACTCGGCAGCTCGCTGGGCAAGAGCCTCGACTTGGCATTCTGGTCCTACACCGGCCATTCTCGCCTGCCATTCGGCTTCCCCCTCGATGATGGAACGTGGGCGCCGGATCGGCTGGACGCGGTACCGCGCAACTGGAATGTTGCGATGCCGTGGGTGCTTGCCGCTCGGACCGGCTCCGCGTCGGCCTGCTGGTTCGCCCGGCATCCGCCCACTGGCGATATCGAGCGTTTCGCTTGGTCCGAGGTTCTTTATGGCCAGCCCCAGGCGCCGGCCGTGTTTCAGCGAGCGGCGCCGCTCGCTCGGCGCGTGGCCGACGGCTTCGTTGTCATGCGGACGGATTGGTCGCCCGACGCGGCGGTCGTGCTCGCCGACGTCGGTCAGCCGTTGTGGCGGTCACGCCAGCACGCCGACGCTGGCCATTTCCAACTGTTCCGAAGCGGCCGACTGACGACCAGCTCGGGCCCCGACGTCGATGCCGAGGCGGTCCCCGGGCGAGGCGGCTCGATGCGAGTGGACAATACGCTCGTGCACGCCGATCCGTTTGCACCGGCGACCCTGGCGCACAACTGCGTTACCGTGGTGAACGAGACGACGCCTGACCCGCGGCCGGCGGCGGTTGGCAATCAGCGGCGGGCCCAACGTGACTACCGGCCGTCGGAGCCGCCGATTGGCGAAACCGACCGCCGCACGGGCGGACTCATCGCATTCGAAACGAACACGTTCTATTCGTATGCCGCGGCTGACTTGGCGCCGGCCTATCCGCCGGAAACGTTGCGATCGTATGTGCGCCATTTCCTCCTGCTCGAACCCGGCGTGTTGTTCGTCCTCGACCAGGTCGCGCTGCGCCATCGGAACGCTACGGCTACATGGCATCTGCAACTTCCCGCGCGCCCATGGGTCTCAGGTGGTGATCTGCCCCCGGCGACGCGCACGCACGGCGACACGAATGCGGCCGGAATCTGGTTGCTGGAGGCGCCAGACGCGTGGCTCGACGCCAGCGACGGCGACGGGCGGCTCTTCGTCCGGACTGTGCTGCCGGTCGATGCCATGCAACACGTGATCGGCGGACCGCACGAATCGCAACGCATTCCGGCCGGGCCCCTGGCTGGCCGCCCATATTACGGAAGCAGCGCCGACGGCTACGAACGGTGGCTCTGGCCCGCGCGCTTCGGGGCCGGTCCGCAGGCCTGGTTCCGGCTGGGCGAGCCGCTCGGCCTGGGGCCGCAGTTCGGCCTGCGATCGAACTGGGGCCGATTGGATGTCTCGCCACGCCGCCGGGACGGCGAGGCCGTCTTCCTCCACGTGCTGGTTCCCGTGGCCGCGACGGTAACGCGCCCGCCGGCGTTCGAGACGCGGCAAGAGGCCGGTTCGCTGGCTGTGCGAGTCGCGCTGCCCCGCGGCACCTGCGTGGTGACTTGGCAACTCGCCGAGCGAGCCAGCGGCCAGTCGATCGGTGAAGTCTCGATCCTTCACCCGGCCACGGGCGGACTCCAGTTCCAGCGAAGACTCGCCACAACCATCGAAGCCGACCGACAGTAATGGCAGGCGAGCGGGGGACAGGGGGCAGGCCCGAGCGGTGTGCCCGTGTGCACGTATGATGGTTGGCCGTGTGCCACTGCTCTGTGAGCAGTGTCTTCATGTGGCACATAGGCGTTCCACAAATGGCGAACAACGCTGAGAGGCACGTGCAGGCGACGTCAAGCGCAGCCTTTGGAGTGCCGGCGGCATTGACGCCGCTTTGGATAGCGGCGGAGCCGCCATTGTCGGCTACCGCGATGGCTCGTTGCTGAAGCTCGCCGGGTGCCACTGGTCCCGACGTACGTCGGGACCCGCCAGTGTCTGCGGTCAACCTTCGAGAATCGAGAAGAAGTGCTCAAAGAATCGCGCCACATGCACGTCTGTCGCGACCGCGTGCGGCTGCGCGTTCGACGCTGTGTCGAATTGTGTGCGACCGAGCGAGCCTACATTGTCGGCTTCGACACGTACGCGGCCGCGGGTGTACGTGCAGAGCGACGGTTCGAAGAGAACCGCGGCGGCGAGTGCGTCGTGAAAGGTGATCTCGGCATGCTCAGCGAACCATACGTCGGCCAATGCGTTCAAGAGGCCCACCGATACGGTGGAAAGCCGCTGCCGACACGTCGCTTCGGCCAGACTGCATCGCATGGTCACATCAAGCCCGACGCAGGTAAGCCGCGTGTCGCGGGCATCGAAGACGACCTCCGCGGCATGCGGATCGTTCGCGATGTTCCGCTCGGTCGGACCGCGACCGGCGACCGGCCCGCCGTACAACCCGCCCATCATGACGTGGGCTTTGAGCAGCGATGGAATCTCGGGATCGACCGCGAAAAGCACGCCGACATTCGTCAACGGCCCGATCGACAGCAGTGTGAGTTCGCCCGGCCGGCTGCGGATCGCGTCGCCAAGGAACGCGATCGCGGCGTTGCGGGCGAACGTGGTTTCATGCGGCCACGCCGGCAGGATCGACGCCTGCTCGGCGACGGGTTGAAACTGCGGCAGAATCGTGGGCTCTTCCCGCCCGGGATGCACGGGAATGTCCGGCCGCCCGCACGCCCGACAGACAGCATCCGCCAGCATCGCCCGGCGTTCGGCCTCACCCGAGACGGTCGTTATGCCGACCAGCTCGCAGTCCGGCCGCTTGAGCAGATACGCGAGCGCCAACGCATCATCAATGTTGGTGCCAATATCGGTATCAAGAAGAATCGCCATCGCCGCCATCCCAGAATTGAACGCGATCACCTCCTCCGTCGCAACCCCAGCGTGGTGGGGAGCGGCACTCGTGGCGCGTCGGCCGCCGCGCCCGTGTGTCACAGGTTTGCGAACAGTGTCTTCACCCTATGCCACTGCACTCGAGCAGTGTCTTCGGGGCGCGGAGACAACCCGCGAACACAACCCAGCGCCGACCAGCAAGTGTGCCCGCCATCAAGCGAAGCCCCTTGTAGGAGTAGGGGGGATCGGGACCCCAACCGGTCCTCCCTGCCTCTACAAAGAAGCTCACGCCGGCAGCAGGAGGGCCCCAACGAAACACGGCGCGGCGCCCAGATACCGGGCACCACGCCGTGGGAGGATGTCTTCGATTATTGCGACGCGTTACGGCGTGCCGGACAGCGCGTTAGCGGGTTCCGGCGATTTCGCCGCCTCGGCGGATTCCGCTGACTCCTCAGCCGGCTGTGTCGTCGGCAGCGTCGTTACGCTCTCCTTCTTGCCCTGCCGGACGGCGAGGGCACGTTCCTGAGCCGCACGCAGGGCTCGTTGACGCGATTCGTATGCAACCCGCTGCTCCTGCGTCGGGATGTCATCCAGCCGCTTCTTGAACTCGGCGCCGATTTCGCTCTGGATCGGATCCTCGAGTGCGAGCTTCTTCTTGCGAAGCTCGTCGAGCTTCTGGCGAGCCTTGGCGATCTCTTCCTTTTCGCCAGAAGACTTCACCTGCGATTCGCGTGCCTCGGCGATCTCCTTCTCGATGCCTTCGAAGACCGCAGCGCGTTTCTCGCGGTAGATGTCCGCCCGTTTGCGGCATTCCTTCAGAATCGATTCAGCCGTCTCGCGTTGTGAGGCGTCGAGCCGATACCGGGCGACGAAACCACGCAGATAGATCTCCCACGTGTCCTCGGGTTTGGCATGCGTCCATGGATCCGTACTGATCTTCCGGTCCCGCTGGCCGGTTGCCGGTCCGAAATCGGTCGGCTGAACATCGCCGTCTTTCCACCGATCCAGC
>JAFGKA010000477.1 GCA_016928855.1 Phycisphaerae bacterium | reverse complement strand
GTGTTTTGCCATGGCGTTCTCCTCCGCGGCCAGAATGGGTGACAGGCACTACCGTACCGGCTCGCCGGGGTCCGGTCAATTTGCCGGGTCCGCCATGCCGGCCGCGGGCGCCGCTGGCGGCGGTTAGAGCCCGTCGAGCAGGTGGCCGAGCTTCGACTTCTTCGTGGCCAGGTAGCGGCGGTTCGTCTCGGTCGGCGCGATTTGCAGCGGAACCTGCTCGACAATTTCGACGCCGTAGACCTCGAGTCGGGTGAGCTTCTTCGGATTGTTGGTCAGGATGCGGAGCTTGCGCAGGCCGAGATCGAGCAGGATCTGGGCACCGATTCCGTAGTCGCGCTTGTCGGCGGGGAAGCCGAGCGCTTCGTTCGCCTCGACGGTATCCATACCACCGTCCTGCAGCTTGTAGGCCTTGAGCTTGTTGTGCAGACCGATGCCGCGGCCTTCCTGCCGGAGATAGATCAACGCGCCCTTGCCGGCGGCCTGGATCATCTCGAGCGACTGCGAGAGTTGGTCGCCGCAATCGCACCGGGCGGAGCCGAACACGTCGCCGGTCAGGCATTCAGAATGCACGCGAACCAGCACTGGCTCGGTATGCACGATCGGCCGACCGTCCTTGTCCTGCTCGCCCACGCCGCCGCAGCACAGGGCCAAGTGTGGGTCGGGGTCCACGTTCGACTTGTACGCGATCAGTGTGAAATTGCCGAACCGCGTCGGCAGCGCGATCGTCTCGCCACGGTCGATGAGCTTCTCGCGTCGCTGGCGGTATTCGATCAGGTCGGCGATCGTACACATCTTGATCTGGTGCTCGCGCGCGAACACCTGCAGATCCGGCACGCGGGCCATGTCACCGTTTTCCGCCAGGATCGGGCAGATGACCGCGGCGGGTTCCATACCCGCCAGGCGCGCGAAATCCACCGCCGCTTCCGTGTGACCGGCCCGGACGAGCACGCCGCCGGTCCGCGCCCGCAACGGGGGCACGTGGCCTGGCCGCACGAGATCGAGCGGGCGGCATTGTGGATCGACGGCCCGCCGGATCGTGATCGCCCGCTCGCGGGCGGATTCGCCGGTCACCACGCCGAACGCGGGCGCCGCGTCGATGAAGACCTGAAACGCCGTGCCGTGTGGGGCGGTGTTTTCGCTGACCTGCGGCGTCAGGTTCAGGCGCTCGCAATGCTCGCGCGTCAGCGCCAGACACAGCACGCCCCGTGCGTAGCGCAGCATGAAGTTGACGATCTCCGGCGTGACGCACTCGGCGGCGCAGAACAGGTCGCCCTCGTTTTCGCGCCGCTCGTCATCGACAACGATGACCATGTTGCCTTGCTTGAATTCCTCGATCGCTTCTTCCGTGGTGCAGAACAGTGTGCTCATTGCGAATTCTTCGTTTCCAGGCTTGTTGCCATAAAGCGTTGTCCGAACCGATAGTAATCCACGGTTGCCGCTATGGCCATCGCCGTTGCGATCCACCAGAGGGCCCGTGGCAGCCCCCCCAGGATCGCCGGCAGGTCCGGCGCAAGGAGGACGGCGGTGAGCATCGTGAGCTGGGCGGTCGTGCAAAGCTTGCCGAGGCGTCGCGGCACGATGCATGTGCGCCCGGTATTGATATAGATGATCGCGAAGCCGATGAGGACGCACAGATCCTTCCCGAGCGCCACGACGACAACCGTGGCGGGCAGTACATAGCCGGATACGTTCGTGCCCTCGCGGGCCAATAGCAGCACGGCCGCGATGACCAGCAGCTTGTCGGCCAGCGGGTCGAGGAACTTGCCGAGCGGCGTTTCATGGTTGAGTCGACGGGCGACATATCCATCCAGAGCATCCGTAATCGCCATCAGCACAAAAATCGCCAAAGCGCCCCGGCGGGCCGCCGTGGCCCATTCGGCATCCTGGAGGTGCAACAGGCAAATCACGAACGGCGCGATCAGGATGATGCGCGAGACCGTAATGCGGTTGGGCCAGGATAACGATGCCATGCGTGCAGGACTCACGTCGGGCCCCCGATCTGCCGACGGGCGGAGCCGGGCCCACGCTCGTGCCAGGACCGATCCATTGTAGAGAAAATGGGCCGCCGGGACAATGAGCGCCCGAAAAGGCGAGGAGGAGTCAGGAGTCAGAAAGACAGAAGGCAGACGAGGGGCACGTGGGGGTTGGGGCGTCAGCCCGTTCTTTCTACTGCTCTACTGTTCACCTGCTCGCCTGCTCTAATGAAGCTGCCTTGGCAGCTTCATTACCGATAGCGGCAGAAGACGCCGGGATCGGTCTTCTCGAAGCCGCGGGTGCCGCCGCCGATCGTGCGGGGCAGTTCGCCGGCCTCGCGCAGGATCAGGTAGCCGCCGGGTCGCACAGCATAGGCCAGGGCCGAGCGATACTCCTCCGCCCGCGCGTTCTGGTCGAGCAGGGTGTGAGAGAAACTCGCGACCAGATCGAACGCGCCGAGTTGACCGAGATCGGGCAGCCGGCGGGGGTTGAGCAGCCGGAATTTGGTCGTGGCCCGTAGCAGTGGGCTGGGCTCGATGACGTAGCTGCCTTCGTTCAGACGCGAGACGGTGAAGAACGGCTCCATGCCTGGCGGGAGATGCTGGCTCGAGACCGGCAGGCGCGCTTCGTCGGTGAGACCTTCCTCGCCGAAGAGTTCAGCCACTTTCTCGTGGTGAGCCCGCCACTCGCTGCGGATGTATTCATATCGGCCTGTTTCGGCGTAGCGAAGAGCGCCGGGCAGCACGTCCGTGCCGATGACCTCGATCGTCGCGATCCGTGCTCCAGTGGCGTTGTCGGCGAGCCGCGCCATGGCCGCCAGTGCATAGGTGTCGGCGCCGGCGCCGCAGAACGGGTTCCAGATCCGCAGCTTGCGCTGGCCGATGCCGGCGGCGTCCGTGCAGAGCCGCACGAGCGTCGTGTGCAGCGCCGGCAACATGCTCCGGAACCGGAAGAACTTGCGCGAGGGCAGCTCCGCCGGCTGGACAAAGAGCGACTGCTCGCGGAGCGAGTACAGGTGCTTGTCGGAGGTCAGCGCGACTTTGAGCGCCTGGTCACTGACCGTGTGCATCCCGATCGCCTCAAAGGCGTGGGGCAGCAGATCCAGGACGTACCGTGTCTGCTTCACGCTCGTCGGCTGGGCCAGCGGCGCAGGCGGCGTACGCTCGTTGACCACCTTGAAAAACGCTTCAACCTGGTCGGCTCGAAGGGACATGGAGCCTCATTATATGCGACCACGACAAAACGCGGAATGCACCCCAGACAGAATTATTGGAACCGCAGCCGCCGCGATTCCTGGGGCCTGGGCTCCAGTGCTGGTGCAAGGGAACCCGACTCGTTCCGTGCAGGCAGGCGAAAACAGACAAGCGGAGGTCAATATTGCATTACGCATACCGGCAATGCCGCGATAGACAGAGCCGGTGGAACGGCTTCGTGTTTGAGGGGAAGATGGTGGCGCGTGGCCGGGTGCCGGAGGGTGCACGGGGAGTACGGATCAGCAAGGAGTTCTGGCGATGGTGCATCAGGACGAGATTTCGGTTCGGACGTCGGGGCAGCGGGACATGCATGACATCACGGACGACGTCGCGGAGATCGTCGGGCGTTCGGACGTGCGCGCCGGCGTGGCGCACGTGTTCAACGTCGGCAGCACGGGCGCGGTGGGCACGATCGAGTTCGAGCCCGGGCTTGAAGAGGATTTGCCGGAGATCCTCAATCGATTGATTCCACCCGGCCGCGACTATGGCCACGAGCGGACTTGGCACGATGGCAACGGGCATTCACACTTGCAGGCGACCTGGCTTGGGCCGGACGTGACCGTGCCCGTCCGCGACGGCCGGCTTGTGCTCGGCGCCTGGCAGCAGATCTTTCACCTCGAGTGCGACATCAAGCCGAGACAACGGCAAATCGTCGTAACGGTGATGGGGGAGGAATAGGTAGAAGCCAGCGAGTCAGCAGGCGAACAAGGCGGCCGGCTCGAACCTGCTCACTGGCTGCCTTGCTGACCTGCTGCCTTTGCCCTCTCTTCTGCTTCTGCCTTCTGGCTTCTGCCTTCTGCCTGTTTTTCGCTTTCGCGCGCGCGGCGTCTTTTTTGCGCGAGATTACACGCGAGACGGATCGCCGCTTGCATGCTCGTGGGTATCGCCCGGTTCTGGCCGGCGATGTCGAACGCGGTGCCGTGGTCCACGCTGACCCGGATGAACGGCAGGCCGAGTGTCACCTGGCATGCTTCCTCGAACGCGATGAGCTTGACTGGAATCAGGCCCTGGTCGTGGTACATCGCGACGACGCCGTCGAATTGTCCCTGGATTGCCCGCAGGAAGAGGGTATCGGCGGGAAACGGTCCCTCGACGTTCGCGCCGGCCTCGCGAGCCATGACCATCGCCGGTTCGATGATCCGCGATTCTTCGTCGCCGAAGAGGCCCCCTTCGCCGGCATGGGGGTTGAGGCCGCAGATGGCGATTCGTGGCTCGGCGATGCCGAACCAGTCGCGGAGGGCCTGATTCAGCAGGTCGATCGGCTGAAACACGCGACCGATGGTAAAGCTGTTGCGCAGCTCGAAGAGTGCCTCGTGAATGCTGGCCAGGGCGACCCGCAGCTTGCCGGCGACGAACATCATCGCGAAGCGGTTGGTGTTGCAGGCGTGCGCGAGTCGCTCGGTGTGCCCCGGATACTTGTAGCCGGCCAGCTTCCAACTTGTCTTGCAGATCGGGGCGGTGACAATGGCGTCCACACGTTCATTTAACGCGGCGTCGATGGCCGTATCCAGGAATCGCATCGACGCCTCGCCGCCTTCGCTGGTCGCGTGACGCGTGGCCGGTGCGAAGATCGGAAATTCGTCGAAATCCGCAACGACCACGCCGCTCTCAACGCGCCCGATGCCTTCGTGCGGCAAGCGGAACCAGAACGGGTTGATCTCCGCCAGATCGGCGGCGTATGCGAGGGTTTCCGCCAATCCGAAGACGACGAAACGGGCTTCACGTCGCAGCTCCGGATCAGCGAGTGCCTTGACGATGATTTCAGCGCCGATACCGGCCGGGTCGCCCATCGTGATCCCGATGAGCGGCTTGTACGGCGTGCCGTTGCTCGGACGCAGGCTCGGGATGATGCCGGGAGCGTCCATGGCTATGCGAATCCGTGCTTCTGGAGGAATTCCGGTGTGATCGGTCGCGGCCGTTGCGGGTCAAGCCGCTGCAGGAGTGAAACGACCGTGCGGGCGAGGATGTCCGTTTCGATGTTGACGGCGTCGCCCGGACGGCGTTGCCCGAGGGTGGTTCGTTCGAGCGTGGTGGGGATCAGTGCGACGCTGAATTGCCGGTCGCTGATGCTCGCGAGTGTTAGCGAGATTCCGTCGACGGCGATCGAGCCCTTCGGGATGAGGTATTGGGCCAGCGCCGGCTCCTGCAATTCAAGCGTGACGAGGTGCTCGGCGCCCGTGTCGATGCGGACGATTCTGGCGATGCCGTCTACATGTCCCTGAACGATGTGGCCGTCGAGCCGGTCGCTCGGGCGCAGCGCCTGTTCGAGGTTGACCACGTCGCCGCGTCGCAGACGCCCGATCGTCGTGCGGCGAAGCGTCTCGGGCACGACGTCGAATTCGAGGCGGGGTATCGCCTCGGCCGCGACGCTCTGGCAGACGCCATTGATGCAGAGGCTCGCGCCGAGCGCAGGTGTCCCCGCCAGGTGCGGTGCGTCGATTACCAGCCGCGCGCCGGCGGCGGTGCTGCGAAGCGAATCAACGGTGCCGGTTGTCTCGATAATGCCCGTAAACATTGTCCATGCCGCGTGTTAGGCGACTCCTGTACGTTTGCCAACAACCCATGCTAGCGATTCGGGTGCGCTGGTGTCAAACGGGGGAAGAGAGGCAGCCAGTGAGCAAGTTAGCGAGTGAGCAAGGCAGGCGGTTCGGGCTCGCTGCCTTGCTCACTTGTTGACTTGCTGCCTTGGGTCCGGCTACGCAAGCAGTTCGCCTACACCGTTGAGGTCCGCGATTTCGGCGTCGGGTCGGATATCGTCGGTATCGCGCGGTTCGTCGCGATTGACCCAGACGGCGCGGATGCGGGCGCGTTGGGCGCCGGCGATGTCGCGTGTGAGGCTGTTGCCGACGACGATCGCGTCGGCCGGCGCGAGGGCCAACCGCGTCAGGGCGGCAGTGAAGATGGTAGGATCCGGCTTGCCAATGCCGACATCGGCCGAGACGACAACGGTATCGAAGTAGCCCGTCAGATGGGTGGCGTTGAGCTTGTCGTACTGAATATCGGGTACACCGTTCGAGACGATCGCCATGCGATAGCGGCCGTAGAGCGCGTCGAGAACCGTTCTCGTTTCGGCGAAGGGCACATGCCGCGCGCGTCGTTCCGTGCGATAGCCTTCGGCAAGGGCGTCAGCGAAGTCCGCATCGTGAATGTCGAACGCCGCCAGGCCCGCCGCCCACGCGTCATGCTTGTAGCGGGGCGCCCACGCACGCAAGGCGGCGAGTTCGGCCTGCTCGCCGGTGAACTTGGCCCAGAGCCCTTCCCACGCACTGAGGCCGATCCGCTTGACGTACTCGCCGTGCGGGCCGTTGTACCAGAGCTGCCGCGCTGCACCGAGGACGGCGTCGTAGAGCGCCTGCGGATCGAGGCCATGCTGCGTGCGGGCCAACTCGCACGTGGCCAGGAACGCATCGCGGGCGCCGGGCTCTTCGATGACAAGCGTATCATCGAGGTCGAACAGAATCGCTTTCGTGGGCGGGGCGGTACTCATGCGACCGATGCTACGCCCAGTCGCCGGTGGCGCCAAGGCACTGGCGGGCAAGCCGCCCGAGGCACCCGACGCCGGCCGCATGCCCGCGCCGGCACGCCGGCGCCTCGCTTCGGCACGGCACACTGTTGTGTCGGACATCGTGCGTGCGGCAATAGGGTTGAATGCGATGTCCAGGTCGACTATGCTCGATACACGTGGATTGCCGCAGACCGATCGGGGGCGTTGTTCCAGAGCAGCCAAATATGACCGAGACGCCGGATATCAGCCATATCATCCCCGCCCACAACGAAGAACGCTATTTGCCCCGGACGCTGGCGTCCGTTCGGCGGGCGGTCGAAGCGTTTGACGGCCGGGTCGAGGTGATCGTTGTTGACAACGCGTCGACGGACGCGACGGCGGACCTCGCGCGCGCACACGGCGCGCGGGTGGTGTTCGAGTCGCACCGGTGCATCGCCGCCGCGCGCAATGCCGGCGCGGCCGCCGCGCGCGGGCGGATCCTCACGTTCGCTGACGCCGACAGCATGCTGTCGGAAAACTTCTTCATCATCGCGGCCGAGCGGATGGCGGATGAAGCCTGCGTCGGTGGTAACTTCGGCGTTCGAACCGATCGGACGAGCCTGGGTATCCGGGTGAGCGTCTGGCTTGTTCTCGCGCTGCTGCGCTGGTTCTGGCGTGTGGGCGGCGGCTCGTATTTCTGCCGACGGGCAGCGTTTGAGGCGATCGGCGGCTTCGATGTGAGCCGCAGCTACGCGGAAGACGTCGCCTTCGCGCGGGCGCTGCGCCGCTACGGCAAGGCCCGGCGTCAGCGCTATGTGCAGGACGCCCGTGCCCATGTCATCACCAGCATGCGCAAGGCCGACCAGTTGGGCGACTGGCACGCCATCCGCTTCATGCTGAAGGTGCCGCTGATGCTGCTGTGGCCGTCGCGGATGCACCGCAGGATCATGCAGTACTTCTACGAATTCGACCGATCTAAGCCGAGCCGGGGCTTTGAGTAGAACAGGCAGCCAGTCCGCGAGCCAGCAAGGCAGCGAGTCAGCCAGTGGACCAGGCGGTGAACGAACAAAGCGGCAAATCGGCCACGTAGCGGCCGGTGTCCCCGCCGGCCGTTCTTCGTCGGGTGCCACATTTGCGGATCAAGAACCGGTCAGGACACAGATGGGGTCCGAGCGCATTTAGTCGTTAGTCGTTGGAGCGAGCTGGGGCCAGAGCACATCTAACGGATCACTATCGACAAAAAGCGCTCTGACCCCAGTGGGGTCGGCCTTCCTTCGTGTGTCGTTGCCGTACCTGCCTGATCCACGGTTCATGCCGTGCCGCACGCGCGGTCGATCCGGGCGGCGATGTCATTCGGATCGCCCGGGCCTTCGTAGACCAGCGGGCCTTCGTAGTGGATCGCCTGCAGGGCGGCCATGACGGCCGGCCAGTTTACGTCGCCGTCGCCCGGCGGGCAGAAGCCGGCCTTCGTGCCGACGTCGAGCTTGAAATCCTTGACATGCACGCGCTTGATCCGCTGGCCCAGCGTTTCGATCCAGTCCTGCGGATAGCCGAACGGCAGCACGTTGCCCACGTCAAAATACACGCCGACCCAGGGCGAGTTCACCCGGTCAATCAGCTCGCGCATCTCGACGGGGGAGAGCAGAAACCGGTTCCAGACGTTTTCGACGGCGATCGAGACACCGCGGCGCTCGGCCTCGAAGCCGAGTGTGTGCAGCGCCCGTGCAGCCCCGGCCAGCGCGTCGGCGTACGCGATGCGCGGCACTGGGTCGCTCGCCCGCCCGACGACGGCGGGGATCATCAGAATCGTTGGCGCACCAATCCAGCGGGCCCGATCGAGCATCGCGACGGCAATTTCCATCGCCCGCTCGCGTTCTTCCGGGTCGGTTGCCGCGCAGGATTCCTGCCAGAACAGACCGGTGGCCAGCGCCGAGACCTCCAGGCCGGCGCTGCGAATGGTTTTGCCGGCGTCGCGCAACGTCTGCTCATCACTGTCGATGCGCAAGGCGCCGGCGTTTCCCAACACCGGCTCGAACGTGTCGAATCCCGCATCGGCCACGCGCTGCGCCACTTTGGCGATCGGCAGGTCGGGATCAAATGTCCAACCGTTCATGCCCTTTTTCATGGATGGCGAGTATAATCGCGGCGGCGGAGGAAATCACTCGCGTGGCCTCTAGCTCCTTTTTGCCGGAGTCCACGTGGCCCACAGGACGTTCGCTTGCAAGCGTGTGGGCGCTGGTGGGCAAGTGGAGGTCTCAGGCAAAAAGGTGCCTGACCCCTTCTCTGGCGGGCGGCATGGGTCCCGACCTGACGTCGGGACAGGCCGAAGGCCGGAGCGTTTGCCCGTGAGCGGAAGCACGGCGCTGTTCCGTCGTCAGTGATTTCCTCGCGGGGGCGTCGTTCAGAGTACACATGGCCATCATTCACGTACTGCCCGACTTGCTCGTCAACCGGATTGCCGCCGGCGAGGTGATCGAGCGCCCGGCCAGTGCCGTCAAGGAGCTGCTCGAAAACAGTATCGATTCCGAGGCGACTCGCATCGAGCTGACCGTCGAGGACGGTGGTCGGCGCCTGATTCGCGTGACCGACAACGGCAGTGGCATGGGCCCCGACGACGTGGCCCTCTGTGTCGTGCCGCACGCGACGAGTAAGATCGACTGCGAGGACGACCTCTTCGCGATCGGCACGATGGGCTTTCGCGGCGAGGCGCTGGCGAGCATCGGCGCGGTCTCGGAACTGCACGTCGTCTCGCGGCGGCGCGAGGCTGAGGCGGGCTGCGAGGTTTGCGTGGCCGGTGACAAGGTCGAGGGCCCCAAGGTTGTCGGCGCGCCGGTCGGCACCACGGTTGAGGTGCGGAGCCTGTTCTTCAATGTGCCGGCCCGGCAGAAATTCCTGCGGACGGCGCAGACTGAGTTCGGTCATATCGTCGAGCAGGTCGCCCGCGTGGCACTGGCCCATCCACGGATCGAGTTTCGCGTGGTTCACAATGGCCGCGAGGCCTATCGCCTGCCGGCGAGCGATTCGCTTCGCACGCGCGTGGCGGACTTCTATGGTAGCGAGCTGGCCGAATCACTGATCGCCGTCCGCCGCGAGGAACGGGGCGTGACGGTAGGCGGCTGCGTCGCGGCGCCGGCGCAGAGCCGCTCGGCCCGCCGCTGGGAGTACACGTTTCTCAACGGCCGCTTCATCCGCGACCGGTTCGTGCAGCACGCCGTCCGCGAGGCCTACCGCGGCCTGATCGATCCGAACCGCTTTCCGGTCACGTTCCTGACGCTGACCATGGAGCCATCGGATGTGGACGTCAACGTGCATCCGACGAAGATCGAGGTCCGTTGGCGCGACTCGAATCTGATTCATTCCGCCGTGCTGGCCGCGTTGCGCGATACGTTCCTGCAGCGTGATCTGACGTCGTCCCTTTC
>JAFGKA010000061.1 GCA_016928855.1 Phycisphaerae bacterium | reverse complement strand
CGCCTCAGGCATCACGTGGAACAAGACCGCGGGGAGAGTTGGCTCCTGATGCATCCCGGCCCGCCACCGCATCGGAGCCGCGGTCCGTCTACCTAGACTCTAGGTTCGCCGACGCGCAAAGGCAAGCCATTCGGCGTCCGTGTTATGGGACCGTCAGCCGGTCGAAACAGCGATCGGCCATTTCACCGCGTGCCTTTCGTAACTATCTACCTAAAATAGAGATACAGACTTTCCGACCGGGCACTGAGGTCCCAGCGCGACGCTTATGCTGTGGGCTTCAGGCTACGGACCCCGCTTGACGTGCGCCGGGGCGATCACTAGGGTGTTTCTTTTATGGGTCCACCTGCGAGGGTGGAGAGGGCCTGCCCTGCGTGGAAAACGAATCCGTTCACCATCATTGCGGCTTGTTCGGCATCTACGGGCACCCGGAGGCGGTGCGCCTCACCTACCTGGCTCTGTACGCCCAGCAGCACCGGGGGCAGGAATCCGCCGGCATCTGCAGCACCGACGGGGCCCGGATCCAGCGGCACGCGGGGCTGGGGCTAGTCACGGACGTCTTCGATCCCGCCATGCTCCAGAGCCTGCGGAACCCGATTGCGATCGGTCACGTCCGTTATTCGACGACCGGATCCTGTACGGGCATCAACTGCCAACCGTTCCTGGTGACCTGCGGGCTCGGCCAGGTGGCGGTTGGTCACAATGGCAACCTCATCAATGCCGCGCTGCTTCGTAAGGAGTACGAGTCGCGAGGGCAGATCTTCAGCACCACGAGCGATACGGAAGTCATCCTGCACGTGCTGGCCAAGCACGCCCAGGACGCCGCTCGCGTTCCGATGGCGCACGTGCTCGGGCATTTGCAGGGGGCGTACTGCCTGGTGTTCCTGTTTCCCGACCAGATCGTCGCCGTGCGGGATCCGTATGGGCTGCGTCCGCTGAGCCTGGGCCGGACGGCCGAAGGCGCGGTTGTCGTCGCGAGCGAAACGTGCGCGTTCGACATCATCGATGCGACCTATGAACGTGACGTCGAGCCGGGAGAGATCGTCTTCATTGACAAGTACGGCGTGCGAAGCGACTGGATCGTGCCGGCGGGCTCGGTCCGGCCGGCCCACTGTATCTTCGAGCAGGTCTACTTCGCCGATCCGGCGAGCCACGTGTTTGGCGAAAACGTGCACGTTGTCCGCCGGGCGATGGGCCGGCAGCTCGCTCGCGAGGCGCCGGTTGAAGCCGACGCTGTGATTCCCGTGCCGAACTGCGCCCGGTGTGCGGCACTGGGCTACAGCGAGGAAAGTCGCATTCCATACACGCGTGGCTTCGTCACCAGCCACTATGCCGGCCGTTCGTTCATCATGCCCAGCCAGAACCTGCGGGATCTGGCGGTGAAGATGAAGCTCAACGTCATCAAGGAGACCGTCAAGGGCCAGCGGCTCGTCGTGGTCGAGGACTCGATCGTCCGTGGTACGACGACCCGGGGCAAGATCGGCGCGTTGCGCCGCGCGGGGGCGAAGGAAATCCACTTGCGGGTGGCCAGCCCGCCGATCCAGCATGCCTGCTATTTCGGCATCGACTTCCCGACCCAGACGGAGCTGATCGCCCACGACAAGAACATCGAGCAGATCCGCGCCTACCTCGGTGTGGAATCGCTGCATTACCTTTCGCTTGAAGGGATGCTCGCCTGCGTGAAGCATCCGCCGGAGCACTATTGCACGGCATGTTTCTCCGGCAACTACCCCATGGCCGTCGATCAGCCGGTCAGCAAGTTCGCCATGGAATAACAGCCGCGGCGGATGGCGGAAACACTCGCTACGGCACACACGCCGGCGAGCGGTTCACGCCGTTAAAGCACGCGGCGAATGTGCTGAAATCGGCCAAATCTACATCGCCGTCGTTGTCAAAGTCGGCCGCCATCACACACGCCGCCGCCGGCGCGCGGTTCGGGCCATTGAAACAACCCTGGAACCCCACGAAGTCGGTCAGATCCACGTCGCCATCATCATCAGAATCACTGGGGATGGGCACCTGGCAGCCAGTCTCGTCCACGACGGCTCCCGGCAGGGAGTCGAGGCAGAGGTCGCACGGATTCCCCACCTGATCGGCATCGTCGTCTTCTTGCAGCGGATTTTCGTGCAGTGGGCAGTTATCGTCTGTATCGAGCAAGCCATCCCCATCGTCATCTTCATCACAGTCGTCGATGGCTCCGTCACGATCGGTATCTGATTCGCATTCGTCGGGAATGTCATTAATATTGCAGTCCTCGCTGGTTCCCTCGGAGATGTCCAGACCATCCGCAACACCGTTGTGATTGCAGTCGACTGCGAAGACGAGTATGTCCAAGTGCCCTATCGAGTCAAACTGATAGACTCCTCCGCCAAGAAAGGAATCGACAGCGCTGTCATTGAGCCGGACGACCACGTTGTGGCCGGCCATGTCGGCGGTATCGATTCTCAAGCCGCCTGTAACCAGCTTGCTGATACTCAGAATCTCGAGCGCGAACGTCTTTTTGGTCACGGACACACTATAGAGCAACCTGGCAGCGGCGTTCTGGCGATCGCCGAGCCAGCACTCGAAGGGACGTGTCTTGACGAAGCCGGCGACGAACAGCTCGTCACTATCCTTCAATTCGGGCTCGGGAATCTGGCCGGAAAGAAGTCGATCCAGATACCAGGCCTCCCCTGCATACTGTCGATCGGCACTGAGGTCGCCATGAGGCCAATACTGTTCCTCGTCAGGTTCGTCTATCTGGTTGTTATTGAAATCCTCGTAGGTTCCCCGGTGCCCAATATGCACACTGATGTTGTTGAATTCGCCTGGGATTGATTCGTTGGCGACAGCGTTAGCACGGTAGCTTGTACTGTTGATGGGCGGACATATCGTTTCATTGTCATTAACGAACAGGTGGATCTCGCTGTAGGGATTGTTCAGTGAAGCCAGGTTCGAGGCCCGGGCGTGATACTTGTCGGTGACGTTATCGCTACTGCCCGGAACGCCGATATCCGCGTCCAGGGTAACCGTTCGCGAACCGGCACCGTTGAAGTACCAGCCGTTTACCGGGTCGTACCCGTAGTCTGACATGCCATAGAAGGATGAGCCCACGCGGAAGTAGTCGGGAAACCTGGTGAGGGCGGACATGACGTTACCGCCGCCTCCGGAATACCCGGTGATATGCACATTGGTCGGATCCACCAGGGCCGGGAAGGCGGCCTTTACCGCCTCGACCGCATCGTAAATATCGTAAATCTCGATTCCGCCGGAATCGCGAATGCCGTCGGAACCGTCGCGTCCACGCATAGCCACTGAGATCGCGAAGAACCCTGCATCACGAAGACGCTGGGCATTCGGTCGAACTCGTTCAAAATTCAGTGTGGCTGGGGTATAGCCATGCATTACCACGGCTATGGGGGCGTCGTGGAAGGCTGTGTCGTAGTTCAACTCTGCTTTGAGATCGAGCGGGCCTTGGGCGTCCGACGAAATGGTCGACAGGTAGCTGAAGACTTCGGTTCTGGAGGTGGTGTGAGTCGCTGACGCAACACAGAGTACGATCGCTATGAGGCTCGCTGAAGAGTACATGCCGACCTTCTCTTCCGGGCCACGCCGAAAGACCCCACCAGAATCATGTTATCCAATCGATATGTGAAGTGCAAGCATCCGCCGGGGGCTGAGCTTGAGCAGTGATTCAGGCAGGCGTGCTCGTGCTTTGCGAGTTGGCCGTCGCCGACAGCCCGGTCGACGGATCACGATTTGCGCTCGGCAGCCAATCCCTCCGATACCATCGCCCTGCACGGCCGCACCGAGTCGCTGCGGATCACGGCAGCGTGCGCGAGGGCCGATTGGGCCGGCCGATGAGCGCCCAGGCATGCCGGCCGAGCAACGCCGAGATCAGATCGCCGCCGCGACTGTTCACAAGCCGCGAGAGCAACAGGAACAACGCGACCGCCGCGCCCGCGATGAAGCCGCCAAGATGCGCCCAGTGTGCCACACCGTCCTCGGCCTGCCAGACCGTCGCGACGACGTCAAAGGCAATGTAGAACAACACCACCCAGAAGCCACGAACGGCAAACAGCTTCAAGGCCAGTCTGAACGCGAAGATGAGGCCCAGGCGATACCAGAATACCATGTGCACTTTGGGCAAGGGAAACAGGATGAGGTACATCCCCGCCAGCCCCATGACGGCACCGGACGCACCGAGCATCGGCATCGGAGGTTCACCCGAAACGGACGCCATCTGGCACAGCGCCGCTGCGATGGCCAGCAACGGATAGAGGACCGCGGTCACGATATTGCCGACGAGCGCGTTGACGCGGGAGCCGATCACCAGCAGGAAGAGCATGTTGCCGGCCAGATGAAGAACGCCACCGTGCAGAAAGGCATGCGTGATGAGCTGTGCCGGTTCATATCGCCCGAAGCATTGTCTCTCGGGCGGGAGCGATTCGTGCGCTTCGCGTATCAGGTCGTCGGTCGATGCCGTACTGTCACGGTCCTGGCTTGCCTCGAGTTCGTCGAGCTTTTCAAAGAACGCCGAGCTGTCTCCATAGGCCGTGAATGTGTAGTACGCCTCGATGTGTTCGGGCGTCGGCTCGGCCTTGCCCGCCCAGAGCATCAGATTCTTGTGCTGCTGCATATCCGGCGAGCCGGTGAATTCCTTGAAGCCGAACCAGACGCTCACCAACACGGTAAGCGCTGCAATTGCCCATGTCACATACGGTTTGCGTGTGCCAAACGCCTCGGACGCGATGGGGTACAAGCCGATCCAGATGATCCAACTTAACCATCGGAGGATGCCCTCGGTGTGCGTATAAATGGCATCGAGATTCGTGTCCTGTGAGATCAGGATCGCGCGGCCCGTTGCGACGTTGATGCCGCATTCCACACAGATCTTTGCCCCGAAGGACAGTGTCTTCTTGCAGCACGGACAGGTGGGGCCGTCGCCGGCAGGTACCTCTGTCGTGGAGGCCGACCGGCCGGCTTCCGGCGCTGCGGCCATAGCCTCCGGCGCTTCTGGCTCCAGAGCGACCGCAGGCTGCTCCGCTTCGGTCGCCGCCAGCGCGTAGAGGCCGTCGTCTTCGTCATCCATCTCGATATCGGTCACGACGTTCGCCGGCGCCGCGACCGTCCTCGCTGCCATCGCCTGTTGCCCGGGCGCGATGCGATACCGCAGGTGATACTCGCCTACGCGGACCAGGTCGCCGTCGGCCAGCATCTGGCGTTCGACGCGGATCTCGTTGACGAAGGAACCGTTGCGGCTTCCCAGATCCTCGAGTTCCCAGTCGTCGCCTACGCGAACCAGCCGGCAATGCGTCCGCGAGACGTGCGGAGAGTGCAGAACAAGATGCTTTGAGGCAAGCTTGCCGATCTGGATCGGTGTGCCACCTCCGAGAAACCATTGCTCGCCGACGCGATCGGGGCCCTGTTCGACGGTCAAGACGGACTGGAAGTCCAGCACATCTTGGCGCACCTCGCCCGCCAGCGTGCCGACAAGCTTCTTGCACACCGGGCACGCCGCGGTCTGGCCGAGATACGCCTCGGACAACCGCAACGCCTTACCGCAAGAGCAACGGAGATGAATCATCAGGCCACCGCGTCCCATTCGTGTGGACGTCCGCTTTGCCTCTCATACTGTAGCCGATTTGATCGTGTCAGGACAAGATCTTCGAACGGATGACATGAAGACCTGGCTGGCCGGATGGACGAAGCCCCCGGGCACGGTCAGTTCGTGATCCCTGTCAGCACGAGCCCCCAGGTCACGATCGCCATGAACGCCGTCACGGCCGCCACATAGCCAATCGCCGACTTGAGCGACGGACTCATCCAGGAGAACGGCGCGTCCACCACGCGACAAAAACCGACCAGTCCCGACAACGGCAGCGCGACCACGGTCAGACCGACCCGTCGGACAGGCGCGGGCACCCGCCGACCGAGCGCTGACAGCCGGCCACCGAAAGCGGGTTCGTCGCCGGCCACTTCGTCTCCGAGCGCTTCGGTGCCAGGCGGTGTCTCATCTGCGTCGGTGCCGCCGAATGCGGACACAGCGTCAAGAAGCGCCGCCGCCTCGCTCGCCAGTGATGCGTCTACTGCGACGGGCCCGGCCGCTGTCTCGGCCTCCGGCTCGTTGCCCATCCCCACAGCCGTCGTTTCACCGGCTTCGGTCGTCTCCGGAAAGTCTTCCCATATGTCGCCCGGCGTTTCCGCCGCATCAGCCGACGTATCGGGAATCATCGCCTCAATGGTCTCGACGGCGTCGTCCGGCGTGTCGGCCTGATCTTCAGTTGCACCGGCCGTCTCGGTGGGCGTTGCCGGCTCCTCAACCGTCTCCTCGACGCCGACCTCTTCGGCGACATCGGAGGCGAGAGCCTCGGCCTCCGCCAGAAGCTCGTCAATGTTGGCCATCCCGAGCCCGGCAAACGGATCGTCATCGGCCGGCTTATCGTTGGGCGCAGGATTCGGCGACTGATCAGGCATGATACCCTTCCACAACACGCAGATCCCTGAATACCTATCGGACGTTGCACCGGTGGTCTGAAGTACCGGCGCAGGCCAAAAGAGAGGGGCCGGACAGATACCCGCGAACTGGCTCTTGACCGCCCGAAGGGGCATAATGCACCCATGTCCGCTCCGCGTCTATACCACCCCGACCTCGAGCCCGGTCGGGTTCGGCTGAATGCTGGCGAAGCCCGCCACGCCGCCGGATCACGCCGGTTGCGCCCGGGCGATACCCTCACGCTGTTTGACGGGCGAGGCAACGAAGCCGATGCCGAGCTGATCGAGGTCACCGCGGGCCAAGCCATCGCACACGTTGGCGAAATCAGGCTCATCCCACGGTCAGCGACGCGGTCTCTGACCATTGCCGTCTCACCGCCGAAACAAGCCCGCCAGGACATCCTGGTTGAAAAATGCACCGAACTCGGTGTAGCCGCCATCCAGCCGATGCACCTGGAGCGAAGCGTGGCCACACTGACCGCTCGACGGCTTGAACGATGGCGCCGCGTGGCCATTGCCGCCTGCAAACAGTGCGGGCGAGCTTGGCTTCTCGATGTCCATCCGCCAGCCGACCTGGCCGCGGTGCTCGCGTCGGCGGCCGGGTTTGATCTGGCCCTGGTGGCGAGCCCGGCCGACGAGGCCGAGCGGCTTTCCCTGTTGCTCCAGAAACAGGCGGCCGCGCGGAATGTGCTGGTGCTGGTCGGGCCGGAGGGCGGCCTGGCCGCGTCGGAGCTTGCCGCGATCGAATCGAGCGGTATTCGTCCCTGTCGACTCACGCCGACCATCCTTCGCGTCGAAACCGCCGCGATCGCGGCTGCCGCGGTCATCCTCTCGCAGCCCCCGGTTGGGCAATAATACCCGATCGATTGGGCTATGGTGTGGGGACAACTGCGCCGCAACAGCGGACCGCCGAAAAAGCCGGCATTACCGCTTATCTTGTAAGTCATTGAATAATAATATGTTACAACTGATTTGGGCAGGTTTTCCGATCGCCCCTTCATTCTGGCACAGCGGTTGCACATACCGACATCCGGCTGGCAAGTTGCTCTGACAAACGGGCTTTCAGGCCCGATTTGGGTGGCACGACAGAGCGGGCTCGCGATCGGCGGCAGCTATCAGGCGTTTCGTTGGTCGGGCCGGCGGGCGAAATGGAATAGTGGTAATCGGCCGGGACAGTGGGCCGGTGGCGATACATCACGGCGACGCCGAAGGGGGGCGGCGCCGGCTTGGCCGGGCGAGAGATCGCAGAAGTTCCGGGTGGTGGCGGGTCGAAAGTGGGGCGGCCTGGCCACTGCCCGGAACCTGTTTGAGGCCAAGGCCAATGAACAAGGCCCGCACCACTCGATTCGTAGCGCGGGCCTCGCGTCTTTTGTGCGTCACGTCGCAGCCGTCTGGCGGACGATTCACGCCGCGGATCAATCCACGGGCAGCACACACCGGAACCCGATGTTCATCTGATGCACGTCGGGCTGCGCACCGGCGCGGCTGGTTACCCGACACTGCGCGAGCGGGCTCGTGTACGCGCCGCCGCGAATCGCGCGCTGGCTGCCGAACAGCGGACCGACAGGATTGGCTTCCACCGCGCCGGGATCGGGGATCGGACCGTGCGCGCCGCTGGCGAGTTCGAGTTTGCCGCCCGGCCGATGCTGCGGCGCGGTCGAATCGGGGTCGCGCCAGGGATAATCTCGCGTTCGCATGCCAGCGGTCGCGTCGTGCCAGTCGTTGCACCACTCCCACACGTTACCAACCATGTTGACCGCGCCGAACGGGCTTGCGCCGCCGGGATAGGCGGCGACCGGCGCGACATGGTCATGGCCGTCGAATACCTCGCCGCTATTCTGATAGTTGCAGAGCAGGCCGGCGTCTTCTTCGTCATCGCCCCACGGATACAGACGATGGTCGCGTGTCCCGCGCGCGGCGGCTTCCCACTGGGCTTCGGTCGGTAGCGCCTTACCTGCCCAGCGTGCGTAGTACCACGCCTCCCACCAGCTCACGTTGCGGACCGGGTCGTTGTTGTTGTGGCCGGGCTCCCAGTAATCGAGG
>JAFGKA010000476.1 GCA_016928855.1 Phycisphaerae bacterium | reverse complement strand
CGGCGGTGGCCGTACGGCGTGTTCATCCTCGCGACGATGAGCGCTCCGGCATGCATGTCTGCCGAGGATGACTCAGGCCGCCAGGTCCTGAAGGATGACAAGCTCTACGTCCCGCTCGGCAACGCCAGTGACTACAGCGGCTTGGCCACGATCAACGGCAGGGCGTTCGTCCCGATCCGCCACGTGGGTCACTGGCAGGCCGTCCTCGCCGAAGCTGCCACTGCGGGCCTGGACTGTCGCGCGATACTCGTTGAAGCTCCGTCGGCGGATTCGCCGTTCAGCACGCTGACCGCCGCGTCTTTCCGGGCAGCGCCAACGCACGAGTGACGTTCCTGACAAATGGCTGGCGGGGCGGTATAGTCTGGAAGTGCGCACTTGTACGCTTGGTCGCAAGCGCGGGTAGCCGATGAGAAGCGCTCGCGTCGCGTCTTGGTGAAACAACTGCTGAATCAGGAGGAGGCTCAGCGTTATGGCCAAGCGACAACGGAAGCTGACGGCGGCCGAGAAGGCTGCTCGCAAGCGTCGGCGGGAGGAGTTCATGACGATCTTCGTCAACGGCAAGCAGAAGCGTGTGCGCCGTGAGCCGACGATCGACGGCATGAGCGTCGACGAATTCATCCGACGGAACGCCGACCCGATCTGGCTCCATCAGAATGGGCTTTGGGAGCTGATAGAGCCGCCACCCCCCGAGCCGGCCCCGGCACCTTCGCCGCCGGGAGAGGGCGTCTGAACCGGTTGGTCGTGAATCGTACAGGTACATGCCATGTCAGATCAGGCGGAGGTGTCCGCGAAGGTTCTCGATTTCACAGACTATCCGCGACCGGAAGGTGACGATCCTGAGTCGTTCCAAGCGTGGCTCACGGCGATGCAGATTGCGGATACACTCGATCAGGTTGACCGTTACCGCCGAGCCCACGCGAATGCTCGTCCATACAAGAAGCACGGCGGCTACGGTGAGCCTCTTCCCGATTCGTTTGTCATAGTGACGATGGAAGGCCCCAACAGAACGGCATCGCATTTCCACAACCTGCGTTACAGACTGACACCCGTGGGCGAGCATGAGACCCTGGTGGAGGTATGGGACTACAAGCGTTTCGACACGTAGTGCGGTCGGGGTTCGTTTGGCGCGCGGACGACAGTCTCTTGCGAATCTGCTTACGGCAGCAATACCCCTGTCCCGGCCGGCGTTCTTGTTGGTGGGGGCGGCCTGCGCCTGCGGGGCGGCTGGTCGTCGCCATGGCATGTGACCGGGCCGCAAGGTACCATTAACAGCGGGCGTCGGGCTGTTGCGGAGGCGGCTTGGCGGGTACGTATCGTCAGGGGCCGGCGTGCACGGGGGTTGGATGCGGATTGGGCTGTCGGGTGCTGTCGTCTTGTTAGTGGTCGGTAACGGGCTGTCGGCCGCCGAACCGCGCGTCGTCCGTCCATTCGAAGGGGCGGTCGGGTTCAAATCGGCCAATCGGATCGACACGCCGGTGGCGGCCGCGCTCCGTGAGCGCGACATCGCGCCCGCCAACCGCTGCTCCGACGAAGTCTTTGTCCGCCGCGTCTACCTCGATGTCATCGGCACGCTGCCCGAGCCGCAGGCCGTGCAAGCGTTCCTTCAGGACGACGATCGCAGAAAACGTGAGAAGCTGATCGACGAACTCCTTGTCCGCGACGAGTTCGCCGACTATTGGGCGATGAAGTGGTGCGACCTGCTGCGGGTCAAGGCCGAATTCCCCATCAACCTCTGGCCGAATGCCGTGCAGGCCTACCACCGTTGGATCCGCGACGCCGTCCGCGACAACATGCCCTACGACCAGTTTGCACGTGAGCTGCTCACATCCAGCGGCAGCAACTTCCGTGTGCCGCCGGTCAACTTCTATCGCGCGGTCCAGGGGCGGGCCCCGGCGACGATGGCCGAGGCCGTCGCGCTGACGTTCATGGGCACGCGGCTGCAGAGCTGGCCGGAAGTGGATCGCAACCACATGGCGGTGTTCTTCTCACGCGTGGCCTTCAAGGCGACGACGGAGTGGAAGGAAGAGATCATCTGTCTGGACCCGGCGCCAGGCGAGGCTCTCGACGTGACCTTGCCGGACGGCACCGCAGTGCGATTGCTTCCGGAGCAGGATCCTCGCGCCGCTTTCGCCGACTGGCTTCTTACGCCGGAGAACCCGTGGTTCACGCGGAACATTGCCAACCGCGTCTGGTCGTGGTTCTTCGGCCGCGGTATTGTTCATGAGCCGGACGATATCCGCCCGGACAATCCACCGTCGAATCCCGAACTGCTCGAGCGTTTGGAGAAGGAACTTGTCCGGGCGAACTACGACCCGCGCCGATTCTTTCGCCTGATCCTCAATTCCGCCACGTATCAGCAGTCGTCGATTCCGCAGAGTGATCACCGCGAGGCTGAGGCGTTGTTCGCGTATTACCCCGTGCGTCGGCTCGATGCCGAGGTGTTGATCGACGCGCTATGCTGGGCATTCGGCGGCGGCGAGAGTTATACAAGCGTCATCCCCGAGCCGTTCACATTCATTCCGGAGAGCCAGCGGACCATCGCCCTGGCGGATGGCAGCATATCGAGCCAGTTTCTCGAGATGTTCGGCCGGCCGGCACGCGACACCGGCCTCGAATCGGAGCGCAACAATCAGCCGACCGATGCCCAGCGGCTGCACATGCTCAATTCGAGCCACGTCCAGAAGAGGATACAGCAAAGCGCGCGGCTGCGTCGAGTGATCACTACCTACCGGCGGAATCAGCCCGCGTTGATCTCCGGAATCTATCTGACGATTCTCTCGCGATACCCGACGGACACGGAACTGGTTGCGGCCCAGGACTATTTCGGCACCGGCGGTCTGACACTGGATCAGGCGGTCGCCGATCTGGCCTGGGTGCTGGTCAACAGCAAGGAGTTTCTCTACCGCCATTGAGCCGGTGGTGATGGCTGAGGATATGGCAATGAACAGGCCAATACGGCGAAGCACGATCACGCGGCGCACCGCCTTGAAACGCGGGCTGCTTGGTGTGGCCGGTCTGACGTTGGCGAAGTCGTGGCGTGTCTGGGCCGCCCCCGCAATCAAGCCGACGGTCGCGGCGCCGGCGGGTAAGGCCAAGGCGGTCATCCAGATCTGGATGTGGGGCGGGCCGAGTCACCTCGACACGTTTGACCCGAAGCCCGATGCGGGCTCGGACTATTGCGGTCCGTTGAACAAGCCGATCGCGACGAACATTGACGGCATTCAGGTCGGCGAACTCCTTCCGCTCCTGGCCAAGCAGGCGGACAAGTATTCGATCATCCGCAGTATGACGCACGGCGTGAACGCGCATGAGACTGCGTCGTATATCGTGCAGACCGGTCGTCAGCCGGGCCGGCTCGTGTTTCCGTGTGTCGGCGCCGTTGTGTCGATGTTCAAGGGGTACGACCACGGCTACAAGGGCCTCGTGCCGCCGTACATCGTTCTGACCGAGCCACAGGGCCGCTTCTCCGAGGCGGGCTTCCTCGGGCAGCGATACAAGCCGTTCGCCACCGGCGGCGATCCGAATCGGCAACCCTTCGCCGTCGAGGGGATTGTTGCCGAGGGGATCTCCGACGAGCGGCAGCGCAGTCGGCGAGAGCTGCTGCACTCGCTCGATACGCTCGGAAAGGCCATGCCGACAAACGAGCAGTTCAGCCGGCTCGATCGCTGTGAGGCGAATGCCTATGACCTGGTCTTTGGCGATGCGCGCAAACTGTTCGAACTGGATAGCGAGAAGGACGACGTACGTGAACAATATGGTCGCAACACGTTCGGTCAGTCTTGCCTGATTGCCCGGCGGCTTGTCGAGGCCGGTGTGCCGTACGTCACGATCAACTACAAGGGCTGGGATACGCACAAGCAGCACTTCGAGACCATGCGCCGCAAGCTTCCCGAGATGGACAAAGGGATGGCGGCATTGCTACAGGATCTTGCCGGCCGCAGCCTGCTCGACCGCACGATCGTCTGGTGGGGCGGCGAGTTCGGCCGGACGCCGCGCGTACAGTGGGACTCGCCGTGGAATGGGGGGCGCGGCCACTACGGCAAATGCTTCTCCGCCGTGCTGGCCGGTGGCGGGTTCAAGGGCGGGCGCGTCGTTGGGGCGTCGGATGCGACGGGCGAGAACGTGGCCGAGCGGCCGGTCTGGCCGCGCGATCTGATCGCGAGCCTGTACGAACGACTCGGCATCGATCCCGAGGGGCCGATGCCCAACGCACGCGGGCTCGACATCAAGGTGATGCCGGCGGCAGAGGCCGGTGAGGAAAGCGGCGGCCTTCTCGCGGAACTCGTGTAGATGTACGAACGGCAACGATGAGCATGTTGGCACGAACATTGGCGGTGTTGTGCGCGTTGCAGGTGGCGACGGCGCTGGCGCAGTCATCGCCGAAGGAGCCGCATATCGGCTACGTCTATCCGGCGGGCGCGCAACGAGGCGCTGTTGCGCGGATCCTTGTCGGCGGTCAGCAGCTCAGGGGGGCCGATGCCGTCTATGTGTCTGGCGAGGGCGTGCAGGCAACGGTCATCGAGCACTTCCCGCCGCTCCGCAATCTTGATGCCGACCAGCGCGAAGCGTTGCGCGAGCGGCTGCGGACACTGAGCGAGGCGCGGCTGGCCGAGCTGGAACGCGAGCCCGGCGGCCTGACGCCGGCCGGCCGCGAATTCCTCCGGAACCTGAGGAACGCCGACCGTTCCGCGCCTCGACGGGCGAAGAACGCGGCGGAATCCGAAGCGAAGCCCGTCGAGCTGCCCAAGCACCCCCTTCTGTGCGACCTGGAGGAGAAGAGCCTGCGCGAGCTGCAGCACATCCGCAACCAGTTCCTCAATCTCAAGCGCGGCCAGCCCAACGCGCAGATCGCCGAATCCGTGCTCATCGAGGTGACGCTCGACAAGGATGCGACGATCGGCGATCGGGAGCTTCGGCTCCGGACGCCGCGAGGGCTGACCAACCCGATGTGTTTCCAGGTCGGCCTGCTGGCGGAGACCCGCGAACTCGAACCCAATGATCCGAAGCCCGATGGTGTGCTGCCGCCAGTGCTGCCGCTCGAACTGCCGATTCTGATCAACGGGCAGATTGGCCCCGGTGACGTGGATCGATTCCGTTTCAAGGCGACGCGCAACCAGCGACTCGTGATCGAGGCGCACGCCCGGCGTCTTGTGCCGTACCTGGCGGATGCCGTGCCTGGCTGGTTCCAGGCGACGCTGGCGTTGTACGATGCCGATGGAAACGAGCTGGCGTTCACGGACGATTACCGCTTCGACCCCGACCCCGTATTGCTGTTCAAGATCCCGAAAACAGGCGAGTATGAACTGGAAATCCGCGATTCGATCTACCGCGGCCGCGAGGATTTCGTCTATCGTATTGCGGTCGGGCAGCAGCCGTTCATCACCACGGTGTTCCCACTGGGCGGCCGCATGGGTGTTGAAACCACGGCCACCATCGACGGCTGGAATCTGCCGAGGAAGTCGCTCGTGCTGGATACGGGCCCCGAGAAGGGCGACATCGGCCAAGCGGCGCTGCAGTACAACCGACGACTCTCCAACAGCGTGACCTACGCGGTCGATACGCTGCCTGAATGCGGTGAGGTCGAGCCGAACGATACGTCCGATGGGGCACAAGCCATCGAGTTGCCAACAATCGTCAACGGTCGCATCGGCGGCAGCGGCGACGTGGATGTGTTCCAGTTTCACGGCAAGGCCGGTGAAATGGTGGTGGCCGAGGTGCTCGCGCGGCGGCTTGGTTCCCCGTTGGATTCATCGCTGCGGATGGCGGATGCCGCTGGCAACGTGCTCGAATGGAACGATGACCACGAGGACAAGACGTCGGGCCTGTCCACGCATCATGCGGATTCGTATGTATCTGTCCGGCTTCCCACCGACGGCGTGTATCGCGTGCACGTGGTCGATGCCCAGCAGAGCGGTGGGGAGGCCTTCGGCTATCGGTTGCGGGTTGGCCCGCCGCGCCCGGACTTTGCGCTTCGCCTGACGCCGGCCAGCCTCAATGTCCGGCCGGGGGGGGCGGTGCCGCTGGCCGTGTATGCCGTCCGCAGGGACGGGTTCGAGGGTGAGATTACGTTAACCTTGAAAAATGCGCCCGCTGGATTTGTGCTGGACGGCGCGCGGGTGCCGAAAGGATGCGACCGCGTATGGATGACGCTCACCGCACCGCTGCGACCGCTCGATGAGCCGGTTGTCCTGCAGATCGAGGGCCGCGCGACGATTGCCGGCCAGACGCTCGTGCGGTCGGTTGTGCCCGCCGAGGATCAGATGCAGGCGTTCTTCTACCGGCATCTGACGCCGGCACAGTCGCTCATGGTCGCCTCGGTCGGCCGGCCCGGTCCGCCGGTTGGATTGCTGCGAGCGGGGCCGGTTCGCATTCCGGCCGGTGGTTCGACTCAGGCTCGTCTGCGATCGCCAAGACGCGCGGCGCTCCAGGATCTCCGGCTCGACCTGCGAGAAGCGCCGGACGGCCTGACGCTGAGTGACGTGACGCCCGTGCGTGATGGCGTGGCCTTTACGCTGTCGGCCGCCGCCGAAACAGTGCCGGTCGGCTTCGCCGACAACCTCATCGTCGAGGCCTACGTCGAGCGAACAATCACGTCACGCGACAACAAGGCGCCGAAGGAGACACAACGAGTTCCGCTAGGCGTTTTACCTGCCATCCCATTTGAAATCGTCCAACGCTGAAACGCCGCTACCGTCGCCAACATGAGAGTCGGCGTCTGCCACCGCTCTGTGAGCAGTGCCTTGAAGAGGCATCATTAAAATGACGCAATCGATCAGCGTCTCATTACGGATTATCCGCCTCCATCGCCTATGTCACGGGCTCGAGGCAGGAGAAATGGCGCGTTACCCCCCATTTTCTGTTGCGATCCAACGGTATTGCGTACAGCTCATCATTGTCGGATACCAGTGGCGGCTCGTCCGCCAGTGCGCTTCCATTCGATTCTCTACAGCCTCCTCGCAACGAACTCCAGCACGCTGAGTCCTTCGTCGAGGGCTTCTCCGTTGATCAGCAGCGGCGGATTGACTTTCACGGCGGCGCCGCCCACGCCGACCGGCGCGAAGAGCATGACTCCCTTCTGCACCGCCCGCAGGACCATCTCCCAGGCCAGTTCGGGCACCGGCTCGGTCGTGCCGGGCTTCGTGAACTGCAGCGCGCCGACGAGTCCGGTGGCGGCGATATGGCCGATCTTGTCGCCCGCTGCCTTCTGGATGCGGGTCAGCCCCGCGGCCAGGACCGGCGCTAACCTGGCCGCGTTCTCGACGAGTCGTTCCTCGCGGATGACCTTCAGGTTCGCCAGCGCCGCCGCCGCACAAATCGGATTTGCCGAGTGCGTGCTGGTCATTTCGCCCGGGCCATACATGCTCATCAGCTCGTCCGTGCCGAGTACCGCCGCCAGGGGCATACCGCCTGAAATCCCCTTGCCGCAGGCGGCCAGGTCTGGCACCACACCAAGGTGCGAGAAGCCGAACGGCGCGCCGGTTCGCCCAAAGCCGGCCTGCACCTCGTCGAAGATCATCAGCGCCTTGTGCTTGTTGCACCACGCCCGCAGCGCCTGGGCATATTCCGCGGGCATGAGTGTGGCGTTGCAGCCCTGGTACGTTTCGCTCATCACGCCGCAGACGTCGTCAGGGTACACGCCCTTGCCGGCCAGCGCCTCCTCGAATACGCAGAACCGCGTGTCTTTCTGGCGGAACCCGTCGGGGAAGGGCACCTGGACAAACCGTGTGTCGAGTTCGCCCAGCCAGGCCTTCTGCCCAGCCCAGCCACCGGCAAGCTGCGCACCCATCGTGCGGCCGTGAAACGCGTTGTCGAACGAGACGAGTACGCTCTTACGGTTGCCGCCGACGGTTTGGCCATGCGTGCGCGCCAGTTTGATGCAGCACTCGGTCGCTTCCGCCCCGGTCGTCAGCAGGAAGATGCGCTTCAACGGCGCCGGCAGCCACGATGAAAGCTCCTCAATCAGGCGGCGTCGTACATCGGTGGGAAAACCGTAGGCGTGATACAGCCCCTGCTTGGCCATGTCCGCGATGGCCTTGACGACCGCTGGATGGCCGTGGCCGACCGATGTGACCAGCACGCCCGACGAAAAGTCAATCCACCGGTTGCCGTACGGGTCGCATACGATCGCGCCCTCGCCGTGATGCCAGACGATCGGTGGCTGGCCGCCCATGCTGCGCGGTTCCTGATCGCGAAGCCGCGTCAGAAGCTCGACGGATTCAGGTACTGGGATCGCCGTCTGTATCGTGCGGTTGGCCGTCTTGACCGGCTCGACGGCTTCGGGAACAAGTGAAAACTGCTTGGTTGCCATATCGATGATTTCCTTCCTGATGAATTCTGCTTTCAGTCGGCTGGCTCAGTGCTCGCGAAAGTGGATGTGCGGCTCATGACCGTACTCGATGACGACCTCGCGGCCGCCGGCCAGGACGCTCTTGCGCCCGGCCTCGATGACCAGTTCGTTGTAGCTGCTGTTCGCCGGCGTGGCCATGATGCCGTCGGCATCGAGTTCGCGCAACCGCTTCTGTCGCTCGGCCAGTGATTCGATCGCCGCGGCTTCCGCACACGTCTGCAGGATGTAGGCGACACTGCGATGGCCGTAGCCGACCGGCACGAGTCCCTCGCCGCCCTGGTCGAGCAACTGAGAATAGTCCGGGTTCGGTTCCGCGTAGAGCGTGTCGCCCGGGTTGGTGCCGGCGGCCGTATAGTGGCATTTGACGCCGCGGTACTGGTCTGAGTGCACCAGCAGCGCCGCATCGCGCGGGCCCTGGCACCACATCGAAAGGCCCTGGGCGTTGCCGCCGGCCGCTTCGGTCGGATAGCCGATTGCGTCGACGACGCTCAGCGACGCACCGTTTTCCCAGAGCACGCGGCCGTCGGTCCAGAGAAACCCCTCGCGGCCGTTCGGATACTTGTCGCGGATGCCGTAGACGCTGACCGCCACCGGCTTGAGTCCCGTGATGAACGCGACCGCATCGACATAGTGACAACCGACGTAGGTGAACATGTCGCTGTTTTCGCACGTGCACCAGTTCTGAAAGTTCGAGTCACGATAGTAGTAGGGCTCGATCATCTGGGCCTGGGCCAGCCGGAACTCGCCGAGCCGCCCGCCGCGATACGCTCGACGGGCCATGAGATTCCGATGATCGAAACGCTTGTGATATTCGACGCCAACCACGAGGCCGCGATCGTAGGCAAGCTGCCGGATGACCTCGGCTTGCGCGTATTCGAGCACAAGCGGCTTGACCGTGCAGACGTGCAGGTCGTTCTTCAACGCCTCGCGAATCATCGCGTCGTGCATCTGGTCGGGCGTTGCGATGACCGCGATGCTGTGCCGCGGGGCCTTGGCCAGCACCTCCTTGTACAGCTCCGGCATGGGCTCGTTCGGGTCGGCCTTCGCCGGGTCCGGGTGCGGCGTGAAACAATGACCGGGGAATCCATCCAGCAACGTCCTGCACGCCGCGAGATCTGCGATCCGCGCCCCGTTGAGCGCGCAGATGTGGATCTGGCCGATCACGCCTTCCCGCTGCAGTTGGTACAGCGTGGGCAGGAGCTGGATTTCCGTGATCATGCCGCCGCCGATGACCGTGACTTGCGGTTTTGCACGCATGGTTTCGTCCTCGTGTCCGCTCAAGCACGTTGTTGGCGTGCCGCCTTCCGGCTGTACTT
>JAFGKA010000475.1 GCA_016928855.1 Phycisphaerae bacterium | reverse complement strand
ATTTCCGAGTGGATCGGCCAGTTGAAGGGGTCGAGCAGCTACCACATCAACCACGAGATCTGCAACCGCAGGGTTCTGGGGTGGCAGGATGGCTACGGCGTCGTCAGCTTCGGAACGAGGGATCTTCCCTGGGTGGTTGCGTACGTGCGCAACCAAAAGAAGCATCACGCCGAAGGGACAACGCACGATCGACTGGAACGTACCGACCAGGTCGATCCGCCGTCGGATTGCCCTGATACGAACAGCGATGGCAGCCGCGACGGAGACGAGGAAACCCGTTGAAAACGGGTTGAAAGACAGAAGAGGAAGAAGGAGTGACATTGTTGGGCGCCGCCCCGAACCGGCCCTAAAAGGACCGGCCTACGGACCCGCCTTCGGCGGGGACGGCCGCTGAAGCGGCCAACTGATCGACCGGCGCCGACCACCTGTGCGCACTTCTCAAACGCTATTCCAAACGTTGCAGAAAGAATGCAGGATGCCAAGAAGACCGCAGTTTTTGAAAAGGGCGTAACGCGCCGTCCGCTCGGGGGACGGATCCCGCCTGTGCCCAGGCGGGATCAGCGGAGCATCTTCGCTACCGCGCCAGCCTCGGGTCCGCGAGGGCGTGTTCCGGCGGTGCAGGTTCCTATTTCGCCCCTGCGGGCAGCGAGTTACGCCCTTCTGATCGCGAACGAGGGGAAGTCGTGCCGCTTGTTCGGCCAGGGTGGCTTCGCGCGGCCGGGTCGCCTGAAGTGAGCAACGAGAGTATCATGCGGCGTTCGCGGCTGAACCGGTCGCACCGGGCACAATGAGAACCGGATGGTGTGCTGTGGTCATTGGAATACTCTCCGACAACCATGGGCGGATGCGGCCGATCGAACAGGCATTGTCCGTCTTTGCGGCCTGGAACGTGAAGGCGATTCTTCACTGCGGCGACCTCGGCGGCCTGGAGACGGTAGAGCGCCTGGCTGGCGCGGCGGAGCGGTTCTTTTTCGTCTGGGGCAATACGGACGAGCCGCAATCGGCGTGGGCCGAAACCGTCGAACGACTCGGGCTGCGATGGCCGAACGGCCCGCTGCTGGTCGAACTCGACGGCCGGCGGATCGTGCTGGCTCACGGCCACGAATGGCAGCTCGCGGCGATGCGGCAGGACCCCTCGCTCGACTACATCTTCTACGGCCACACGCATTCCCGCAGCGACCAGCGAAACGGCCGGACACGCTACATCAACCCCGGCGCCCTCTATCGCACGGTGGTCCCCACGGTAGCCACGCTCGACCTGGCCACGGATGCGCTTGCCTTTCACGAACTGCCGCGTCGCAACTGAGACACCCGGCTATGGATCGTCGCGTGCATCCGGCTCGCCGGTGTCCTCATCGAACGGCTTCTCCCACACATATTTCTTCAGGACGAAGGTGCCCCACGTGCCTGCGCGCCTGTGGTACGGGCAAACGAATGGACTCCTGTTCTCGCGGAACATGGCGGAATCGAGGCTCCGGACGTGGATACCGGAGAACGTCGTGTCCCATTCGTACGGTTTGGGATGGCGTTCAAATGCCCCGCCTAAAGGGCATATGTCGATTGGCAGGAGGTCGTGGATTCGATCCTTGGGGAGGTACGGTTGCAGTTGTGGAAGGAGCGACTCGATGCTATCTGCCGAAGGGAACCGCCCATCGTGCTTCTTGGAATACTCAATCAAAGCGCCACAGAGAAGCTCTATTCTCTCTTCGCATCCGCGATGTACGTAGCCGCCCGCCCATCCATGGACTAGGGCCCCTCTCGAAACATACGGAACAAGTGCGATCACATAGGTTGCCAGTGCGCAGGCGGCGAGCTTCTTGAGCCGTCGCTTCGCGCGATAGACCCCACTGCAGACGAACAGCGAACACGAAAAGAACACGTACCCAAGAAGATTCCAATACACGAACGTGCAACCTGCACGACGCCATCCCATCCCCCACATTGTCCGGTGCGGTACGTCGAGGCCGGGCGGCGGTGCCGTTGATGCGCCGGCGGCCATTCGGCCAAACAGAAAGAAGGGTATGGCAAACAGCACAACGGCACATACGGAAAGCCCAATGGCGAAATACCAACGTCGGCCCATCGAACACCAGATCGTCAGGAACGCCCCAGCGAGGAGAATCCCGATGGCAAACGGAAACCACCATGTGAACTCTTTGGGAGGAGTAATCGGCGTTGATGCGTAACGAGCGAGGCTATGTGCCTGAGCCACGGCGGCGGGGAGGAGTAATGACAGAGCCACAGCGCTCATGCCCTTCATGAGATACCTGCCCTCGGTAGTCGAGCACACAATTCTCTCCATGATCGTGATCGTCGGTTCCGACTGCAAGGCCGTTGGCATCGTTCACGTCCACTTATTCCCAGTTGAACGGACTCTTCGGCCACGCCCTGGCTTCAGAGGCAAGTGCTTCTCAAAAGATACCTTCATGGGTCGGCCGCATGGCAAATACAGTTCCTCTGCCGCGTCGCAGGCTGCTATGTTTTAAGAATACCACAGAGCAGCGAGGGCTACAAATTCGACACGCAGGACCCTCTGAAGCAGCTTCCGCCGCGATGGTCCATGAGCGCGTGCCTCGCTTCACGAGCCGGCCGGACACGCTACATCAACCCCGGCGCCCTCCATCGCGCGGCGACCCCCACGGTAGCCACGCTTGACCTGGCCACGGACGAACTCGCTTTTCACAAGCTTCCGCGTCGTGCCTGATACGCACGAACAGCCCGCGAGCCCACAATCCGGGTTCACAACGGACCGGCGGACGCGTCTTCGTATCGGCGGGCACACACGGAGGGTTCTGCGCCGACGACTCGACGACGGCCCTGTCGATAGCGGTGCAAGCGCGTATAATGGGTACTTGCTGACACGGGAATGCGTTCTGAATGCGGTGGCAGCCGAAGCTCCGATCATCGCCCCACACGGGCAAACCCTCCGGCCATAGGGCTCTCCCGACGTGACGTCGGGACCCATGCCACCCTTCGAAGATGCGCCCCCTGACGCAGGAGTGCTGCCGCCCGGAGGACCGACGCATGAGCGACTATCTCAACGAAGGCGCCGAGGAGGAATTCCGGCAGCGCGTGCGCGGCACCGCGATGTGGGCCGGCATCGGTGGTGCGCTGATGCTCTATTTCGGCATGAACCTTCTGACCTTGCGTCTTGACTCGAAGCTCTGCATGATCGCGCTGCATACGGAGCTATGGACGCTTCGTCTCGGTGGCGGTGCAATGCTCTGCGTCGCGGCTCTGTGCCTGAGCGGCTGGAGCGTGGCGCTTCTGTTCGACGCGATCGCATGTACGGCCATCGCAATCCTGCTGACCTTTGCCGGCGGCGTTCTTCTCGTACACGGCTACTGGGACGGCCTCCTGATGCTGCTGTTCGCCGCCCTGTTCGGCAACAGCGCTTTTCGATCCTGGCGGGACTATATGGCGTGGCGGCAGTTGACGTTGATGCCGCAAGTTCACGCCGAGGTCGCGGTCCCACACCCACCGATCACCGACGGGGCCCATTCCGCCGTGGCGTCGCTGCGGCGAAAGAAGGATGTCCGGGCCGCCGCCAAGCGAGCGTCAGAAGCGGCCAATGTCGCAACCGCCCGACCCGTCACGCCGGTCCGCGGAGACGCGACGCCTCAACGTGTCCACGTTTCACCGCCGCCGGCTGTCGTTCCGGTCGCGATGGAGCCGCCGGAGCCTCACGCCCAACCAGGTGTAACAGAATCGAGCCAACCGGAGCCCTCGCCGACGACGAGCGAGCCCGCTGAGCCGACGCCAACCAGCGAACCCGACACGGAACCGGCCGAGGGTTTTCTCGCCGCATTGGCCCGCGAAGACAAGAAGGATCAGCCGAAGGAATAGACGCGCATGCCCGATTCGCCCTTCCCTGCATCACCGGATCCCGCGCTCGAGCGCTACTCGCGTCAGATGCTGTTCGCCGAGATCGGCGAGGCCGGACAGCGGCGGCTCCTCACGTCGCGTGTCACGCTGATCGGCTGCGGCGCGCTGGGCTCGACGCTGGCGGACCGGCTCGTCCGCGCGGGCGTCGGCTCGCTCCGGATCGTGGATCGCGACTTTGTCGAGCTGAACAACCTGCAACGCCAGACGCTCTTCGACGAGATGGACGTCAGCGACAATCTGCCCAAAGTCGAAGCGGCGCGCCGCAAACTCGTTCGGATCAACTCGGCTGTCGAGGTCGAAGCGATCATCGCCGACGCCAACCATCACACCATCGAGCGGTTCTGCGAGGGCGCCGACCTGCTGCTTGACGGCACGGACAACTTCGAGACCCGCTTTCTCATCAATGATGTCGCGGTCAAGCACAAACAACCGTGGGTCTACGGCGCGTGCGTCGGCGCTACGGGGCTGGCGCTGCCAATTCTGCCGGGCGAGACGCCGTGCCTGCAATGCGT
>JAFGKA010000060.1 GCA_016928855.1 Phycisphaerae bacterium | reverse complement strand
TCAGTGGACGGATTGCGGCCATGAGCTGGAGCGGCAGTTGATGGTCGGTGTGCACTGCGGCCCGTGCATGAAGCGCGTTTGTCCGCTCGACCACCGGTGCATGACACGACTCACGACGGAGATGGTGCTGGATGCCTGCCGTCCGCTGTTGGCGGAGCGCCTGGCGTCGGTCGGTACCGCAGATCGTCCATGAGATTCCACCGCGACACCATGCAGATGGATCCGGCCTGGGCGCAGCGGCTGCGTCAGGCCGGCCTCGACACCGCCGACAGGGTGCTCAAGCACGTCGGCGACCAGGTCGTCGCGTGGAGCCGCAGCACCGAAACGGTCCGCGTGGACCTGCCGGCGCATGCCGGCCACGGAGCGGTGTTCGTCAAACGCTATCATCACCTGCAGTGGCGCCGCCGATTGAAGGCCATGCTGCGGGGTACGTTCCTCGGCCGCACGCGCGCCCGCGCCGAATTCGAGCGGCTTCAAGAGTTGCGCGACGCCGGCGCGCCGGTGGCCTATCCGGTCGCATACGGCGAGCGGCGGATTCTGCACTTCGTGCGGTCGAGTTTCCTGATCACCGAGGCGGTCGAGAACGCGGTGTCGTTGACGACGTTTGCCCAGCAGCAGGGCAACGGTCGCCGTGCGAGCCTGCCGTCCGCCGTTCGTCGGCAGATGATCGAATCGCTCGGCCGTTGCATCGGGGCCCTGCACGGCAAGGGGCTCGTGCATGGGGCTCTCGTGTGGCGCAATGTGCTCGTTCGCTTTCAGGACGACCCGGTGGCCGGCGTCGAGTTCATCCTGCTCGATGCGGATGGGCGGCGACGGCTGGGCACGCTCGGACGCGGTGAAGGTCCAAGCCCCGGCGTCGTCGGTGACCTCGCCGCGCTGGCGGCATTGGCGTCGGTGTTCTGCTCGCGGACCGAGATGCTGCGGTTTTTTCATGCCTATCTCGGGGTTCGCCGGTTGGATGCCGGCCACCGGCAACTGGCTCGGGACGTCCTCGCGAGAGCCGAACGGCAGCGGGACCATGAGCTGTACCGGCTCAAGATGAACGATGTCTTCCATTACCATCTCGTGCCGATCGAGCGCGATCCGTAGCGAGGCGGATGTGGCCGTAGGGCTTCATGAAGTTACACGGGAATGATACCATGCTCGGTCCGAACGCGTGCCATTGACGAGCCGGGTGAAAAATGACCAACACGGGCGTTGCCCAGCCCCCCGTACCGCCGCCGTGCGATGCACTTCATTTCCTGAAGGTGGGGCGGGTGCGCGTCCTGCCCCGGTATGCCGTCGTGCTCCAACATAACGGGTTGACCACGTTCTCGTCCGCCTTCCAGTTCACCGGCGGCGAGTCGCTGGACAAGCCCGGGCTGGCGGGCTGGCGGCAGCGGCACCGGGTCATCCTGCGCGATCTGAGCGACGACCCTCACACAGTCTATCTCAAACGCTACGTTCGGCCGCCGATCGGGCAGCAGTTTCGCCGCATGTTTCGCGGGCGCCCGCGGGACAGCACCGCCGGGCAGGAGTGGCGAACGATTACACGCCTGGCGGCGGCCGGTATCCCCGTGCCGGCGCCTGTCGCATTCGGCCAGGAGATGCGCGGGTGGTTCGAGCGCCGCAGTTTTCTGCTGCTCGAGGCGGTGGCGGGTACGTCGCTGGAATCTTGGATGCCTGAAAACTGGCAGCGTTGCGCTGCCCGCGAAACGGCCTGCCGGCAGCACGATTTTGTACGGCGACTGGCTCGGCACGTGGCGGCACTTCATGCTGCCGGCTTCGTGCATCGCGATCTGTACGCCTCCCACATCTTTGTGCGCCATGATGAGGGCTTCACGTTCATCGACCTGCAGCGCGTGTTCCGCCCGCGCTGGCGCCGGACCCGATGGGTCATCAAGGATCTGGCGGCGTTGTCCTTTTCGACGGCCGCATTCGCCGCGCCCACGGATCGGCTTCGGTTTTGGAAGGAATACGTGCGGGCGGTCCGGCGCGAGCGGTGGTTTCGTGCGTTGCCGGCGCGCATCGAAGCCAAGGCGCAGCGCATTCGTCAGCATGACGCGCGGCGATTGGCCCGCCATCAGGGACATACGCCATGAAGATCGCGCTGGTCATCGAACGAATCGAAGAATGGCGTGGTGGCGCCGAGACCTCGACGCTGCAGTTCGCGCAGCGCGCCGTTGAGCAGGGCTGTGATCTCACGTTGATCAGCGCCAGCCGGGGGCAGTTGCCGCCCGGCTTGGCCCTCCTCACCGTCAAGGCGCCGGGCCTGTGGCGCAGCCGGCGCACCGCCCGGTTCGTGCAGGCGGCGACGGCCGCCATCCGACGCGGTGGCTTCGATCTTGTCCACGCGGTTACACCGTGCCCCGGCGCGGACGTGTACGAACCCCGCGGCGGTGCCGTACCGGAGACGCTGCGGCGAAATCTGGCGTTGCGTCACTCCTGGCTGGCACGGACGGCGAAACGGACCGCCAGTCGATGCAACGCCAAGGTTCGGCTCTTGTTGCGTCTGGAACGCGAACTGGTCCAGCGTCAACCGGGCCCGATCGTCGTGGCCCTCAGCCGCTACGTGGCCCGGCAGTTCCAGGACCATTACGGCCTGACGGCTCCGCGGGTGCGCGTGATCTTCAACGGCGTCGAGCCGGATCCGGCTTCCCTGAAGCAGCGAGAGGCGGACGACAACGATATTCGCCAGCAGTACGACCTGCAGCGGAATGAACGCTTGGCGCTGTGTGTGGCGCACAACTTCCGGCTTAAAGGGGTCCACCATGTCATTGAGGCCGTAGCGGGCCTGCCCGCCGATCGGCGCCACTATGTACGAGTGATCGTCGTCGGCCGCGATAATCCGGTGCCTCTTATGAGGCAATCCCGGCGGCTGGGGGTGGCCGACCGCATCGTGTTCGCGGGCTCGACGGAGCGCATCAGTGCGTTCTATCACGCCGCGGATATGCTCGTGCACCCGACCTACTATGACCCCTGCAGCCGCGTCGTGCTCGAGGCGCTCGGTGCCGGCGTGCCGGTCATCACCACCCGCTTCAACGGGGCGGCGGAGGTCATGACGGACGGACGAGAAGGGTTCATCCTGGAGCAGCCAGACGACGCGGCGGCCCTGGCGGATCGGATCGGGCGATTGCTGGATGAACCGTTTCGGCGGGACTGCGGGCTTGCCGCGCAGCGCCTCGTGGACCTGTGTGCCATGCGGCGCCACGCGGACGAGGTCGTTCAGCTCTATCGCGAGATACTTGAGGCGCGGACATGTCGACCACCGAAGTAATCACCGTCGTCGGCCTCATCATCGCCGCGTACCTGCTCGGCGCCGTGCCGTTCGGTTTGATGATCGGCCTGACGCGGGGCGTCGATGTGCGGCGCGCGGGCAGCGGAAACATCGGCGCCACCAATGTGGTGCGCGTGCTGGGGTGGCGGCTTGGCGGCCTGGCGTTTGTTTGTGACATATTGAAGGGGTTCGTTCCCATGGTGATGGCGCCATGGTTCCTGCGGTCGGCAGGGCTTGTTCCGGGCAACGCCGCCTCGGAGGCGACCGGGTTCTACAGCCTGTGGCTCATCGTCGGCGCGGCAGCCATTCTCGGGCACGTGTTCCCGGTCTACCTCAAGTTGCGGGGCGGCAAGGGCGTGGCGACCTCGCTCGGCGTCGTGCTGGGATTGTGGCCGTATTACACGATCCCCGGGCTGATCTGCTTCGCGATGTGGGGAGTGGTGTTCTTCGTCGGGCGGTACGTTTCGCTGGCGTCGATCGCGGCGGCGGTCGGCTTCCCCGTGACCTACCTGCTGCTCGCCCGGCTGCGGGGATGGGGCCCCTGGACGCACCAGAGACCGCTCCTGATCTTCGCGGTTGTCATCGCCCTGCTGGTCGTGTATCGTCATCGCTCGAATATCCAGCGTTTGCTGGCCGGGCAGGAGCATCGTTTCGGAAGCCGCTCCTGACGTACTCGATGGTTTCGCGGTGTTAGCGATCCCAGCCTGTCGCCCGGTCTTCCCGCAACATGGGAGTGCCCCAATGAAACGGACCGTGTTCTTGATGGTTCTTGGTAGTATCCATGCCGGCCTGGCGATGGCGGCAACCGAGCCTTCGCCCGCATCGCAACCGGCCGCAACTCAGCCGACAACGAGCGCTCCGGTCGTTCTCGGGGCCGATGGCTCGCCGGTCCTGGCCTACTTCGGCAACATCGAAATCACCGAAGCGTCCGTCGACAAAATGATCCAGGTGCCCACGTCGGGCCCCGCATTGCCGGACGAGGTCTTGCACCGCAAGCGCCAGGATGCCGTCTCGAACGAGATGCTCCGGTACATGTATGAAACCTACTGGAAGGAACATCCCGATCTGGTCAGCGAGGAAGAGATCGCCAACGAATTGAACTCGCTGAAGGATCGCTTGGAGCGATCGGGGCAGAAGCTTGAAGACCTGCTGTCGATGAACAACATGACGGAAGCCGCGCTCCGCGACCGGCTTGCGCTGCAGGTCGTTCACCGCAAGGTTCGGGAGGCTGCCAGCTCCGACGAGAAGGTTGACGAGTTCTACGAGGCACACAAGGACGAGTTCGACGGCACGATGCTCGTCGTCACGCACATCCTGATCCGCGTTCACCCGGTCTTCGGCACGCCGGCCGATAGCGAAGCGGCCAAGGCCAAGCTGGCTGAGCTGAAGAAGCAGATCACGGCCGGCGAGATCACCTTCGATGCAGCCATGCGCGAACACAGCGAAGACCTGTCATGGACGCGGCAGCCCGAGATGGGGCCGTTTCCCCGTCACGGTCGCATGGTGGATTCTTTTGCAGCCGCAGCCTTCGCGCTACAGCCTGGTGAAATCAGCGAGCCGGTCGAGTCCCGGTTCGGCTGGCATCTGATCCAATGCATTTCGCGGTCATCCGGGCAAGCCGCGCCGCCCGAGCAGGCCAAGGCGATCATCCGCCAAGTGCTGAGCAATGACGCCGTCCAGCTTCTTCAGGACCAGCAGACCGCCAAACACCCGATCCGCATTCTGATGGAATACGTCAAGCCTCCGCGCCCAACGCCTCCGCCTCTGCCGCCGACGACTCAGCCGCAAGCTACACGTCCGGCCAACCCCGTCCGGCGCCCCCAGGCTCCGTCAAGGGCCCGACCGCAGCCACAAACCCAACCAGGGGCGGATCGGACCCAGCCGCGTGCGCTGCCGCCGGGGGGTCCAACCGCGCCGCCGGCGCCCTGACCGGTGATGGCGAAAAGCGTACGGCCGACGCCGATCGCGCAGCCCATGACGAAAAACACCCCCCGCACACCGTTGTGTGCGGGGGGTGTTCTTGCATACCCGGCGGTTTGTGAAGAATCAGATATCCGGGTTGAGCCGGCGGCGAAGCTCCAGATCGATGATCTCGGCCTTTTTCTGTTCGCGTTCGGCAAGCGCCTGTTTCTTCTGTTCGAGCTGGCGTTCGAGGTCCGCGATCATGAGCTTGAGCTTCTCCTGGCGTACGTCGAACTGCTCGCTGACCAACTCGGTCAGGCGCCCCTTGAACTCCGCGGCCAGCGCGGCGTCCTCCGCATCGCGGTACTGGACGAAGACCTCGCGGATATCCATCTCAAGCTGGTGCTCCCGGAAGATCAGTTTCGCCAGATCCGGATCACGATCCGCCAACTCGATCAGTTCCGGCAGCCGCGGCATGATCCGACGCATCTGACGCTGAAACGCGAGCGAATCGTTCTCTTTCATGTGTTGCAGTCGATCGTGGAGTTCCGGATAGTGCTCCTTCAGAAACGCCATGCCGCGATCCAGCGTCTCGGGCCCGAACCCGTACATCGGCCCCCGACCGTACGGTCCGCGCCGATCGCGCGGCCCCTTCTCTCCATCGTCCGGGGCCGAATCCCCATGCCGCCAATACCCGCGCGGACCGCGCGGTGCGTCTGGCGACTCCGGGGTGCGTTCCGCCTTGCCATCGTCTCTGGCGACGGTCGTTTCCGTCTCGCCGCGTGCCACGTTGGCAGTCGAGACCGCCAGCACGGACATCACACCCGCTGCAATCCACACTGTCCATGTACGCATACGTGCTGCTCCCCAGCGATCAGGAAGTTCCGAGCAGATCGGCCGGCTCGCTGAAAAGCCGATCGATCCGGTCCTGCAGTTGTTCGAGTTTCAGTTCGTCATCCCGCAACTGGAGCGAGGATGTCTGCGTCTCCATCTCATCGGCGACCCAAGCTAGGTCGATAGTCACCGCCGCCAGATCCTCATCGACGGGCAGTGCTTCCCACGCCGAGACGAAGGCATCGCCGATCGCTGCCGGTTCTTGCGGCGTCCAGGCCGCGAATCGGCTGATCCCGACCGCGATCGCGATTGCCGCCGCCGCTGCCAGGGCGCCGAAGATCCGATAGCGGGCGGGCGGGTGGCTCGCGGTCAGCTCGTGGCGAACCAGTGCCTTCACGCGCGCTACCGTCGCCGCCGACGGCAGCGGGGCGGCGTATTGGCCGAGCCACTGCTCATCGAGCGCGACCCGGACGGCTTCGCGCGCCCGCGCCGTGGTCGTTTCCGATTCGGCCGGCCGCATCATCGCATCGAGCCACCGTTCGTTGTGCTCGAGTTCCGCTTTCTGGGTGTCGTCAAATTCCATGGCCGTTCGCCTCATCTCTCAAAACGCCGCCGTCGGACCGGGCTCCACGCCGCCGATGATGTCCGGCGTCATCCCGTCTCGGGCCGTCCGGTCACGCATCAGGCTTCGCAGCCGCTGCAGCCCCCGATGCGCCCGGGCCAGGGCTGTGCCCATCGGCGTGCCCATCAGTTCGGCCACCTCCTTGAACGAGAGTTCCGAGAAGTGCCGAAGCATGATCACCTCACGCTCGCTCGCCGACAACTGTCCGAGGGCCCACTGGAGCTGATCGATCTGTTCGGCGGTCTCCATCTGCCATGCCGGGTCTGTCCCGTCGAGGGACGCCGGCACTGTCCGGAAGACATCCGTCGCGTCGCCGGCGATCAACGTCGCCCCACGGGCGGCCTTTCGGATGCGGTCCCGCACCAGATTCGTTGCGATGCGGAACAGCCACCCCTCAAAGCGCCAGTCGTGCGTGTACCGGCCAATCTGCTTGACCACCCGGACGAACACGTCCTGGAGCAGGTCCTCGGCTTCGTGCCGCGAACCGGTAAGCCGGTACAGGTAGCCGTACAGGCGAGGACTGAACTCGTCGATCAGCGCGTCAAACGCGGCCGCGTTCCGGGCCTGAGCCCGGCGGATCAGATCTGCCAATTGGTCCGCGTCCATAGGCACTCCACCATACCAAACGACGGGCCGGCGGAAAGATTGCCAACCCCTCCTGTTTCAGCCTCCGTGAGTCCGATAATCGTGCATTGCCCGTATTTTGTTATTTTGGGCTGCCTAAGCGGCCGGGAGGAGCCGGGCGCCCTGCGTTCCGCCGCTGCGGCTGGCGTGCGGGCTTCACAAGGGCACAATATCGGGGATTCTGTCTGCTTCTGCCCTCTGCCGGTTCGGCTGAGCTCACGGCCGAAGCCTTCTGGCTTCTGCCTGTCTTGTGAAAGCGTCTTGCATTGCCGGGCCAAGCCATTATAATGGCGAATCTTTGTTGGGTGCCCGGATTCTGAGGTGCTGTATGTCGCGTGTATGTTACTTTACCGGTCGTCGAACCCGAGCAGGACGCTCGATCACCCGTCGCGGAAAGGCCAAATACCTTGGTGGCGTGGGTCGCAAGGTCACAGGCAAGACGAAGCGGAAATTCAAACCGAACATCCAGCGTGTCCGGGCGGTCGTTGATGGCCAGGTCACCCGCATCCGCGTCAGCGCCAAGGCCATTCGCATGGGCCTGATCGTCAAGCCGAAGCGGCGCGACTGGTCTCCGCCGGTCGAAGCCGCCGCCGCAGCCGAGTAGTTGCTGCGAGACCGGCACCCGACGCTTCCTCCTGCATGCCAAGAACGCACAATTCGCCACGGGCCGATGAGTCCGCGGCGATCGGTGCGCGCTGGAGTCGGAGCGAAGTCTATTCGCCCGACTTCTCCGCGATCGCTGACCAGATAACATCGAGCCCGAGCCGGGTCGCCCAGGTGGCGATGTAGGCGCGGTCGATGTCGTTGCCGCCGAGTCTCAGAATTCCCATGATATCTCGAAGGTGCTTCTCGGAACCGCCCTCTTTGTAGTATTCCATCTTCTTGATGATCACGTCCTCGGCGGATGCGAAGCGAGCGTCAAAGTCGACGTCGGGCGCGATGCGCTTTGCCCGGACGAATCGACTGTGATCAAACGGCGTGTTCTGTGGGATCATTACGTCGATCTTCAGGCCGGACGCGGGATGGATGATGTTGAACTGTGTGCGATGCTCGATGGCCTGACGGATTGCATCTTCACTCACGTAGAATTCGGGAGACGGAAACGCGATGCAGAAGGCCGTTACCTGTGGGGCTGACAGATCCACCACGACATCGATGTCGTTGGTGAACCGCGGCTCACCGAAATAGGTGCTTGCGATCGAACCAGTAACGAAGTATCGCAACTCGAGGGAATCGAGCGTCTGAGCAAGATGCCGCAGCAGATCAGATTGCTCCATGGGACAACCTCCGGGCGGTTTCGGCGTTGACCTGCTCGTCCGTCCAGTCCGGGTGCAGCGAGCGGACGCGGGCCTGGATCAGCCTTCGTGCGGTGTTGAACATGCCGTTGGCGATCTTGAGACGCTCGGCGCCGGTCATGGCCCGCAGGACCTCGGCCATTTCGTCCGACATGACCTCGATTCGTTCAGGAATCGGCCGCGTTGAATCGCTCATCTCGACACGCTATCCGCATGACATCCTCGGCACGCTATCAGCGTGACCCGGCACATCAACGAGGTTTCTGTCCGGCCCGCCGCGGGACCGGGCTCGTCGTGGACGGCGAACATACCCGGTCACTCGCTGACGATCGCGATTTCCGCCCAGTAACCGCACTCGAAGGTCCAGTCGGTCGGCTGGTTGAGCAGCTCGAGTTCGACGGTCTGGCCGGCGAGGCTCGACAGGTCCACGTCCACGCTCAACCACCCGTCGCTGGCGGTCTGCTTGCCGACTGGCTTTTTCAGCAGTTCGCGGCCGTTCGCCTTGACGATCAGCAGCCAATCGCCTTTCGGATGATGCCCGACGACGAGATGAAGCGCCGTCTTCTTCCCGGCCGGCACCTCAAGCTTCCGCGACAGGATGCACGGCTGGTCCCGCTCCGGCGGGTGCGTCATGTACACGTTCTTGCGGCCGCGGGCTTCCTCGTGCAGGCCGATGTCCATCTGCTGTCCGCAGTCACGCAGCGTCCAGCCGGGCGCGAACTTCACAAACGCCCGCGATGGGCTCAGTTGCGTGATCTTCGCCATCTCCTGCTCGGTGAAGCGACTGTTGGCGATTGGCCCCGGCGCCCAGCTCAATTCCAGGGCGCTGGGCTTAGGCGCCTCGACGGGAATCACGAAGACCTCCTCGCCGGCGGCGTCCTTCTCGATCCGGCCGCCAGCCTTGACCACCGCCTGGCGGGCGAGCTTCTCGCAGACGTCCATCAATCGCGGCACGTTGTACGCGGTGTAGAGGAACTCCTTCTCGTGGTTGAGTTCCTTTGTGAACCGCTCGGGCAGTTGGGAGAACCCCATCGTCGCAAACAGCACGCCGGCGGCATTGGACGGGTTGCAGTCCGAGTCCTGGCCGCTACGCATCGAGATGACGATGGTCTTGTCCGGATCGCCCTCGCCGTACAGCATGCCCATGAGGATGTAGGCGCCGTTGATTTTGACGTCGATGCCGCCGTTCGAGGCCTTCTGATACTCCGGGTCCTCGCGGTACTTCTTCTGGGCAAGCTGCCAGGTCTTCTGCCAGTCGGTCGGGTTCTGGCGATACCACGTGAGCATGTCACGGACCATCTCGGCGTACTGGCTGCCGGCGGGGATGCACTTGAGCCCCGCGTCAATCACCTTGAACCGGTCCGTCTCGAAGAACGCTTCCGCGTACATGCCGCCGACGAACTGGCCGCCGTAGATGCCGTCGCCGTAGTTCATCAGCCGGCCGAACTTCTCGCCGAGCGCGATCGCCGTGTTCGGCAACCCCGGCGCGATCAGGCCGGAGTAGTCAGCCTCGATCTGGTAATCAATGTCATTGGGGCATTTGTTGAACTGTGGGTGGCCCGAGTCGGGCGGGGCGATGCCTTCGCGAAGGTTTCTCCGCCCGGCAAGATTCGCGCACCACAGCGGATACCGGCTGTTGGCGAAGTCGATACCGGCCTGGCGGATGGGCGCGTCGAGCCCGTACTGTTCGAGCGTCCGCAGGAACGTCATCTCCACGTAGATGTCATCCTGTTCGAAGGCGTTGTTAATCATGTCCGGCGTCCACTTCGGCACCGATTCTTCCGGGATGATCGCGTCCTTCCACTTGAACTCGGTGGGCGCGCCCCAGGCCACGCCGGCGATCTGGCCGATCCAGCCGGCCTTCATCCGGTCGCGGTACTCACGGACGCTCAGGCGACGAACGCCGGCCTCCGGAGCCGCACTGGCGGGCACAACCGCCACGCCCACCAGCAGAAACAGGCCCGACACCCCGGCAACGAGAATCGATCGTGTTGCGTTCTTCACATCCGGCTCCCTTGTATCGACAGTACCCAGAGGTCCGCGGCCCGGCCACGTCGCCAAGCCGCCGCCGGGCCATCATACAGCGCCCCGTTGATACGGGCACATACGGGGGTGTGGCCATTTCTCGCGGCAAGCGTGAGGGATTGTGGCAACACTGCAGGGGCGGTGCGTCTGAATGAGCCGCGGAGCGGCGACGGTCTGTAGCCCAGGGCGCAAGCCCTGGGGAGCGGTCGAAGGTATATCACAAGCCCCGCGACAGGGGCGACAGAAGCAACTCGCGGACAAGGCTTCTGTCGCCCCTGCGGGGCTTTCTCGTTCCCGACGCGGGTCTTCCCAGGGCTTGCGCCCTGGGCTACACACCACCGCCCCATCCGGGGCTGGGAACCTCGCTCGTTTCTCTTCGGAGTATTCCGTTCAGGATGATGTTCTTGGTTCTTGCCGAAGTCTGTGGCCACACCCGACATACGCCTGCGGCGTGCATCTGACGCCGGGGGGCACGCGGTGCGGTTTGCCATGGCAACCGTGAGGCTTGTAGAGTAACCAGCTTGCCCGCATGGGCCGGACTGCCGATCCGTTGCGATGAGCGCATAATCTGCCGGCCGCGGCAGTTACGACAGAGCAACGGCCCTCTTGGCAGGAGTTGGCTTCTGATGCGAACAGGTACCGCAACGATTGATATTACGCCCCCTGCCGGGGCGGACTTGTGCGGGTTTGTGGCGCGGGTGCAGCCTTCCGTCGGCGTGCATGACCGGCTGAAGGCCCGTGGGCTCTTCCTCGACAGCGGCGACGGGCGGCTGCTCTGGCTGCATGCCGAGCTGATCGCCGTGGACGCTGAGCTGACCGCGCGGGTCAAGGCGGCGCTGCGGGAGCGGCTCGGGCTCGATCCCGCCGAGGTCGTCCTCTCGGCCACGCACACGCATGCCGGCCCGGCGACGGTGACGCTGCTCAACTGCGGCACGATCGACCCGGCCTACATCGTCTCGCTCGAAGAACGACTGGTGGACGTTGCCGTCGCCGCCATGAACCACACCGAGGAGACCGAAATGCTCTTCGCCGAGGGCACCTGCACGCTGGCCGTCGACCGCCGGCGCAAGGCCTCGGCCCACACCGATTCGCGCGTCGCCACGCTTGCCTGGCGGCGGCCGGACGGGACCTATGCAGCGGTCCTGGCCAACTACGCGATGCACAATGTGGCGATGGCCGCCGACAACCGGCTCGTCAGCGGCGACATCGCTGGCGAAGTGGCCCGGCGACTGGCGGCTACGCTGCCCGGACAGCCGACGGTCCTTCTCACCAACGGCGCGTGCGGCAATCTGAACCCGCCGACGCCGAGCCACGATTTCACCAAAGGCAAGCAGTGCGTCAGTACGTTCGACGACATGGAGCAATGGGGCGCCACGCTGGCTGATGCCATCACCGCCGCCGTTCGTCAGGCAACGCCGATGCCGATCTGGCGGATTCGCACCAGCCTGGCCGCGATCGGCGTGACGCTGCAGGGCCAGACGCTGGCCGAGATCCACGAGCGGGCCGCGAAGCTGCACGCTGAGCTAGACGGTCAGAGCGGCTATATCCCGGACCGGGTCCGCGGCGCCATCCGTGCGTGGGAGGCGATGATGGCCGAGCGGTTCGCGGCCAGCCAGATCCCGTCGCACGTACCGCTCGGCGTGCAGGCCGTCTCGTTCGCGCCAGTCACGTTCGTGTGCTTGGGCGTTGAAGCATTCTCTCGCATCGCCGACGATATCCGGGCGCAGGCGGCCGATGCCGCGACGTACGTCGTCGGCTACGCCAACGGCGACATCGGCTACCTGGCGCCGTCGGCCGCGTACGACGAGGGCGGCTACGAGACGGACAGCGCGTTCGTGTTCTACGGCGGGTTGCCCGTTCAGCGTGGCGAATTTGAACGGGTGGCCGAACAGGCGGCGCGGCTCGCACGGCAGACGCGCGACTCGGTCGCATCATAAGGACAGCACACTCGGGTGACAGCAAACACAATTGTCTGTGACGATGCGTTGACGGCGCTGCAACGTCTGCCTGACGAGAGTGTCCATCTGGCGATCACGAGCCCACCCTACTGGAACACGGTCGATTACGGCGTCGCCGGCCAGCTCGGCCAGAGCCGCTACGAGCAATACATCGCGGATCTGCTGGCCGTCTGGCGGGAGACCGCGCGCGTGCTCGTGCCCAACGGCAAGCTGTGCATCAACACGCCGATCATGCCGGTGCCAAAGCGGGTGGACCGCTCGGCCCACACGCGGCAGCTCAAGAACATCAACACCGATATCGAAGCATCGATCCTCTACGGCTGGGAGCACGGGGACAGGCCTGCGCCGCCGTGCGACCTGCTGCGCTACTCGCTGTTCATCTGGCAGAAGCAGACGAGCGAGAAGATGTTCGGCAGCTATCCATACCCGCCGAATCTCTACGAGGACAACACGATCGAGTTCATCAACGTCTTCGTCAAACCCGGCCGGCCGCGCAAGCTTTCCAAGGCGGTCAAGGAGGCAAGCCGACTGACGCAGCGGCAGTGGGTGAACCTGACGATGCAGGTCTGGCCGATCTATCCGGCCGACGTCGCCCGCATTCAGGGCCATCCGGCGCCGTTTCCGCTCGTGCTGCCGCAGCGGCTGATCGCGATGTACTCGTTTCAGGCGGTGCCGGACGAGGGGTTTGACGGCGATATCGTGCTGGATATGTTCAATGGCACGGGCTCGACGTGCCTCGCTGCCCGGGCGATGCGGCGGCGCTACATCGGCATCGAGTTGAACCCGGCCTTCTGTGACGTCGCGCGGGAGCGTCTGCGAACAGCGCTGACCGAGGCCGATCTGGACTCGCTCCTGCTGGAGCGCGTCCGCATGAGCAAGAAACGTCCGCCGGCGAAGGCTCCGGATTCGGCCAGCCGGCCGCAAAGGTCAAGACATGGCGAAGAAGATTGACGAGGCCCAGGTGCGTCACATCGCGATGCTGTCGCGACTCAAGCCGTCGGATGATGAGGTCCGGCTCTTCAGCGAGCAGCTATCCGCGATCGTCGAGTACATCGAGAAGCTCAACGAGGTCGATACGACAGACGTCGAGCCGACGGCGCATGCACTGCCGATCCACAACGTGTTCCGCGAGGATGTGCCGACCGAGCCGTATGGGCCGGATCAGGCCTTGAATAACTCGCCGCAGCGCGTCGGGAGCTTCTTCGGCGTGCCGAAGGTTCTCGACCAGGATAGCGGGGCGTAGGGGGCATTATGGCGGCACTGACCGACATCCGTGATGCGATCCGCAGCCGCGCGTGCTCGTCGCGCGAGGCTGTACTGGCGTGTATCGAGGCGATCCAGGCCTGCGACCCGCAGCTCAAGGCGTTCGTCAGCTACGACGGCGACCGCGCGATCGAGCGAGCCGAGGAGATTGATGAGCAGATCGAACAGGGCCAGCCGCTCGGGCCGTTAGCCGGCGTGCCGATCGCGGTGAAGGATAACCTGTGCACGTCGTTCGGCTACACGACATGCAGCTCGAAGATGCTCGAACATTTTGCGGCCCCGTACGACGCGCATGTCATCCAATGCCTGAACGCCGCCGGCGCGGTCATTATCGGCAAGACAAACCTCGACGAATTCGCGATGGGCTCAAGCACGGAAAACAGCGGGCTCTTCCAGACGAAGAACCCGTGGGACGTTTCGCGCGTGCCTGGCGGTTCGTCCGGCGGTTCGGCGGCGGCCGTGGCGGCCCGGCTGGTGCCCGCGGCACTCGGCTCCGACACCGGCGGCTCGATCCGGCAGCCCGCATCCTTCTGCGGCGTGACCGGGCTCAAGCCGACCTACGGCCGCGTGTCGCGCTACGGGCTCGTCGCGTACGGCAGCAGCCTCGACCAGATCGGGCCGTTGGCCCAGGACGTGCGCGATGCGGCACTGCTGCTGGGCGTGATCGCCGGGCATGACCCGCGCGACTCGACCAGCGTGCAACACGACGTGCCGGATTATGTGGCTGCGCTCGACGCGCCACTGACGCATGTGCGGATCGGCGTGCCCGCCGAGTACTTCGGCGAGGGGCTCGATCCGGAGGTGCGCGCCGCGGTCGAGGCGGCCCTCGACGTCTATCGGCAACGCGGCGCGGAGCTGGTGCCGGTGCATCTGCCGCACCTCGCGTACGCTATCGCCTGTTACTACCTCATCGCCACGGCGGAGGCGTCGAGTAACCTCGCCCGCTACGACGGCGTACACTACGGCTATCGCAGCGAGAAGGTGACCGACTACGTCGATCTGTACTGCGCGTCGCGCCAGGAGGGCTTCGGCCCCGAGGTCCGTCGGCGCATCATGCTGGGCACGTTCGCGCTGTCGAGCGGATACTATGATGCCTACTACCTCAAGGCCCTGAAGGTGCGGACGCTGATTCGCCAGGATTTCGAAAAGGCATTTGAGGCGTGCGATGTCATCGCCGGCCCGGTCGCGCCGACGCCGGCGTTCCGGCTCGGCGAAAAAGCCAGCGATCCGCTGTCGATGTACCTCGCCGACATTTACACGATCTCGGTCAACCTGGCGGGCCTTCCCGGCATCAGCATCCCGTGCGGCCGCAGCGCTGACGGCCTGCCAATCGGGCTGCAGTTGATGGGCCCGCACTTCGGCGAGGCGCCGCTGCTGCGGATCGCGCACGAGTATCAGCGTGAGACCGACTGGCACACGCGCACGCCGCCGGTCTGTGCGAACGGCACGAAGGAGTAGTGTTGCGTTCGGTTGGTACTTTCGTCATCTTGACCGGCGGTACGCTAGGGCCGCTTTCGGCTCGTGACTTTCGCCGACCCGCCCGGGTGGCATGGGCAGGCCGGAGGGTTTGCCCGTGCTCCGTGTGCGACGGCTTCCGAGCAGTGCTCTTCACGAACCACCGCCGCCTCCAAGGCGGCATGACTGTAGGAGTGCAGGCGCAGCCGCCTGTTCGCGCATTTCGCTCTACTGATCTACTGCTCACCTCGCAACGATCTCGCCCGAAGGGCGCCGGGTGCCACTGGTCCCGACGTCACGTCGGGATCCGCCAGTGCTTGGACGGCGAAGGCCGATTCGTTCTATGACCACCACCGGCCCCACGACATTCCGTGCCAAACACGTTGTCCCGATCGAAGGCGCGCCGATCGAGAATGGGGCGGTCGAGGTCGTGGACGGTCGCATCACCGCCGTTGGCCCCGCCGGCCCCATCGCATCGCCGCACGCCGTGGATTTCGGCGAATGCGTGCTGCTGCCAGGCTTCGTCAACGCTCACACGCATCTGGAACTCACCACCTACGCCGACCAACTGCCCACCGGTGATCTGTGGGACTGGATCCCCGCACTCGTGCGGCAGCGGGCTTTGACCGGCCAGTTCGCCCGCGAGCAGGACGGCATTCGGCGTGGCGCCGCGCTGGCCCTGCAGGCGGGAACCACCACGCTGGCCGACATCTCGCGCCAGCACACGGCCTGGCCGATCCTGTGCGAGACACCGCTGCGCTGCGTGTGCTTTGCTGAACTACTGTGCTTCGCGGCCGAGCCGGCCCGAACCATCGATGAACTGGCCGAGAAAGTACGCGCGACGCGGACAGACGCGCGACGATCCGTCGGCATCGCGCCGCACGCCCCGTATTCCGTGACGCCACGGCAACTGCGCGACTGCGTCGCGTGGGCACGGCGCGAGCGATTGCCGCTGACGATGCACGTCGCCGAAACGCCCGAGGAGCGGCAGTACATCGAAACGGGAACCGGCCGACTCTATGAGCTGTTGGCCGCGGGCGGCTTCGTCGAAAAGAATCCGCCGCCACGACAGCCCCTGTTCGAGTATCTCGCCGCGTCGGGCCTCTTCGATGGGCCTGCGCTGCTGGCCCATGTCAACGACGTGAGCGATGCCGAACTCGATCGTCTGTCGCGCTCGGCGTGTACCGTCGTGTACTGCCCGCGCGCGCACCGCTTCTTCGGCCACGCCGCCCACCGCTTTCGCGACATGCTTGCCCGTGGCATCAACGTCTGCCTCGGCACCGATTCGCTGGCGTCGAATGCGTCGCTGTCGATCCTGGACGAGATGCGGTTCCTGCATCGCGAGTATCCCGACCTGGATGTGCACACGCTCCTCGAAATGGGTACGCGGCGCGGCGCGCGCGGCCTGTGCATGGAAGCACACATCGGTACGCTCGCGCCAGGCAAGCGGGCGGACTTCGTTGTGGTGCCGCTGCACCCCAAGGGTTCAGCGCGACCCCTGGTGAACGTTCTCGAATCCGCCAGTCAGCCGCTGGCGGTTGCGATCGACGGCGAGACTTTCGCCGTGCATGCGAGTTGACCTTAATTTCGGCACAGGCTACCATGTCGGAATCAGTGCTTGTGTCCGTGACAGGATGGCCGGGGGCGGCCTCCGGCGTGGCTATACGCCCGGCGGCCTCTGCGGCGCATTCGGCACCTTTCGGGTGGTATCGAATATGAACAGTCGTTTCATCGTGCTCCAGGCGTTTGTGGCGGTCAGTGCGTTCGGGCTGTTCGGCTGCTCGCGTTCGGACGAGACGGCGAAACCTGGCCCCGCGGCCGACTCGCCGCAAGCGACACAGAATGTGGTGCTGATCACCCTCGACAGCACCCGCGCCGATCGGTTGAGCACGTACGGTTACGACCGTCCGACCTCGCCACGGCTCGACGCGCTCGCGGCCGACGGCGTGAAATTCGAGTTCGCGATTGCCCAGTCCGGGCTGACGCCGGTCTCGCTGGCGTCGATCCTGACCGGCATGAATCCGTATGAGCACGGGCTGCGCGTCATGCATGGCCGCGTCGGGTATCAGCTTCCGAGCGAATGTGTCACACTCGCCGAGCAATTGAAGACCGCCGGCTGTGCGACCGGCGCGTTCGTCGGCGCGTTCTCCGCCTCGCAGCGCTTTTCGCTCGAGCAGGGCTTCGATACGTTCACCACCGGCTTCGATGCCGAACAGGCCGCCAGTGAGGCGGTTTCAGCCGCCGGCCGTGTCGAGGTCGGCTCGTTCCAGTGTCACGCCGATGAAGTCACGCGAGCGGCGAGCGAGTGGATCGAGAAGCAGCCGGGGCGTTTCTTTGTGTGGCTGCACTTCTTCGACCCGCACGATGCGGGGCTTGTGCCGCCGGCCGACGCCGCCACGGTGTTCGAGCCGCGCTCTGCCAGCGAAGACGACGCCAGACGTGCGGCCTACGAAACCGAGATCCACTACATGGACGCCCAGATCGGTCGTCTGATCGACACACTGCGGCAACGCAATCTGTATGACGAAACCGTCATCGTCGTCGTTGCCAGCCAGGGCACCGGTCTCGGTGAGCACGGCTGGTGGGGTGGCGAAGCCCTCTGGCAGCCGCAGTTGCACGTCCCGCTGCTCGTGCGCATCCCCGGCAAGCCCGCCGGCAAGGCCATCCCCGACCTCGTTCGAACGATCGATGTTGCGGCGACAATCCGCGAGGCGGTCGGCCTGGTCGCCGAGGGCGAGGGCAGCGGTCTGAGTCTGATGAACCTGATCGACGGCGAGCCCGATGCCGAGCCCCGCTTCGCCTACGCCGACTTGCGGGATATCCGTTCCGACTATGCCAGGGCTGTCACAAAGGACGGCGCGGCACCGGACCGTTTGTACTGCGTGATGGACCGCGACTGGAAGCTGATCTTCCACGAACTCCGTCCCGCTGAAAGCGACGTCTTTTATCTGGAAGTCGATCCGAACGAGGAGAAGAATGTCGTCGTACAATACCCGGAACAATCCCATCGATTGCTCATGGTGCTGCTGGCGATGGCGGGAGAGGCCGACAAACTCTCGTTGAACCTCGGTGCCGACGACGATGCGATGAAAGCCCTCGAAGAGCTGGGCTATCTCAGCGGCTCGAAGGGTGGCAGCAAAACCGCGGCGTCCAAGCCTGCGGAAATCGCTCCGTCCGATAAATGATTGACGGAGGCCCGGAAGCGGACAAATACGGGTGCATTTGCGATCGATTCAAGAATCTGATCGCGATGCCACCGGCCCGCATGGAATGGATTCCCATCTCGCGCTAGGATGCGGTGCGTTTTTTTGAATTCGGCCTCTGGCTGTCCGGGCTCACGGCGGGCGGACCAGCGGACGATATCACAACCGGAGGGCCTGGCGCGGCCGTGT
>JAFGKA010000474.1 GCA_016928855.1 Phycisphaerae bacterium | reverse complement strand
GCGAGCTTGGCCCGCCGATCGTCCACTTGGGAATGCGGTTCACTCATGTCGTCGTCGCACAAAGCCTTTTGTCTTCGATGTCGCAGTCAAAGCGGCCTATCCTACCGGCCGCCGGACGTGCACGCAACGCGGGCCGCTGGCAGGACTTGCGGGCGAGGGTCGCGGCTCGCTTACCCGTGTGTCTTCTAAGCCTCGCGATCGCGGGGCGGACGAGACAGGACGACTGGCCCGGTCCGCCACTCTTGGTGCCTCTACCCCCCGGTCTCAGAAGAAGACACCACCACGAAGCTCACGAAGAGCACGAAGAATGGGATTCGTGACGATCCAGTTCACGCATAGAGACTGGCCCCGGAGTGCGATAGGTGGATTCTTCGGCCTCTCGTCCGATCGCCAGTCTTCTTCGTGTCCTTCGGGCTCTTCGTGGTTATCCTTCTTGCACCATTGGGGTCTACTCTGCTTTGGCCTCGGGGCTCCTGCCGCTTTCTGCTGGCGTCTGTGTGGTCGGTGTGTTTTCTGGAAAGCGCGCCAACGCGTCGAGCAACTTCTTTCGCGCGGCGTGGAATGACGCCGGATCCTTTGCGTGATCAGTAGCACTGCGGGCGATGTCCGCGATGATCTGCCGGGCGAGGTCCGGCTCGCGTTCGGCCAGGAGCGAGACGAGACGGTGGTCGATCAGCCCCTCGCGGAACGCTACCATGCGCAGCGATGCCCGTAAGCCGTCGGGGGCCGGGTAGAAGAACCAGTTGTCGCCCGGCGGGTGGCCGGGCGCCTGCGAGCCATTGGGCAGCGGGCCGATCGAGCTGGTGTACGGGTCGGCGCCGCGGTACATGTTGGCGGCCCAGTAGAGATAGCCGTCCGCGCGCAACAGATGAGCCAGCCACGGGTACAGACGCGAGTTAACCAGCGACTCGTCAAGGTGCCGGTTGGGATACGGCGGATACGGCGAGCAGCAGTGATACAGCCAGACGCTCTGGCCGTTCGCACGCCGCTGTTGTGCAAGCTCCTGATTCTTCGCCAGCGTGGTCAGTGCGAACACGTGTACATCGACGAACGGTGAATACTTGGCCGGGTCTGAGTTGATCGCATCCTGCGTCCGGGCTCCGGGCAGGTGCTCGCGCGCCAATGCGGTGAGTTGCCGGTAGCTTTCGAGGTCGTGCGGCTCGTCCATCTGGCACTGGCTGTAGTGCTCGATCCATCCCTTGTTGGCAAGGTGCTCGCCCAGCGCGCGATAGAACACAGGAAGAAACTCCAACCACGCCTCGTTCCTGCTTTCGCGCGTGATGAGAGGTGTCTTCGTACCCGTATCGGCGTCCCACACATAGATCCCGCCCTGCATCGGCGGCATGCGCAGCGTGTGCCCGCCGGCGATGTGCTGGCCTTCGATCCGGCGAAAGCCCAGGCCGAGGAACAACTCGGACCAGCGGTCGAATCGACTGAAGTCGAACGTGGTGCTGCCGTCGCTGTGCCGAATCGTTCGGATCAGCGGCTCGGGCCCGTTCATCAACGGCGTGAGGATCGAGTCCTGGCCAAACGCGTGCAGGGTCCGTCCGGCGGCGGCCAAGAGCTGCCAGTGCGGCTCGCTCCACCACAGTGGCGGTTTGTCCGTGGTGAGATCTTTCGGGTCGGCAGAGAGCCAGTACGTCGTGCTCAACCCGCCCTCGGCCGGCAGGACGGTCTCGCGGACGACGAGCGAAAACGGCAGGACGACCTCGACCGTCCCGTGGCGCAGGCGAAGCCGGTGGCGATAGAGCCCCGGCGCGGCGTCCGCGTTGACGGTGATTTCCACGAGCAACGCCGTCGTTCGTCCCGGCCGCAACTGCATCTCATCTCGCGATACCAGCACTTCCGCGACCTCGAACGGCGCCTCGCGGACCAGGGCGTTCAGCCACGTGCCCGGCGGACGGACGCCGACCTGGGTACGGCTGCCGCCGTTGTTGTTCGCCTCGACCGGCACGGGCAGCAGTTCATAGACCTTTGTGGCGTACGCGGAAGGCTTCGAGCCGGGGGACGAGACCGATTCGATTTCGCATCGGAGCGTCCCGCCCGTTTCGCTGTGGACGCCGAACTGGAAGCAGGCGACCGCATTCCGCGGCACGTGAATCGGCTCGGCCGTGGCGGCGCCAGTCGGCATGCGGTCGGGAAACACCCGGTCGAGCACATCCACCGCGACGGCTCGAAGGCCGCGCGTTGCCGTGACAGGTGTACTCGGTCGTGTTGATGGTTGTGTTGCGGCTGCGACGGTCAGGCCGAGATCCTGTCGGCGGATCGCCTCGACTTGCTCCAGCGTCAGGGCGGCCGATGGCGTATCGTCACCGGCGACGAAGAGTCGCAGATTGTCCAGCAGGCCATGGAAGTGGCTGGTGAGCGTCTCGGCAGCACCGCCGATCACGAGCGCCTTCGCGGCTCCCGGCAGCACCGGGCCACCTGGCAGTGTGGCCGTGCTGTCGAGCGTGACGCTGCGATCCGGCGTGCCCACGTAGAACGCCACATTGTCCTTTTTGCGAGCCGCATCATACGTGATCGCGAAGAAGACCCACGTGTCATCGGTCAGAAAGGGGCTGAACCACGACGACCAGACGTAGTGCGCCCGACCATCGTCATGGCGATGGAGTACGAGCCCGAGGCGGCCCTGGTACTGCCCGTGCATCAGCAGGCTCAACGAGCCAGGGCAGCTCAGGATCGTCTGATGCGCGCCGGGCTTGGCGTCCGCCTTCGCGCGGAGCCATCCCGTGACGGTCAGCGAACGTGGGGTACGAAGGGCATCAAGGGCGGCTTTCGCGTCTTCCGGTGATGGGGCGTAGGGTCCGTCCGCGTCGCTCCGAAAGCAGCGGCTATTGCCGATACCCTGTCCCGTCTGGATGCCGGCGCCGGCAGCGGCGTGCTCGAAGTCTTCCGTGAACACCGGCACTGGTGCGGTGGCGGATGCGTGCGGCAGGGCGGATAGCAGGATCAGCAGGCCGGCAACTGTCCTCGGAAGTCTCATCGTCGTTTCGATCCTTATGCGATCTTCTCAATGCATCGGTCGAGATAGGTCCGTGCGCGGTTGATTTCGGCCGTCACCTCCGCCGGGGTCTCGAGAATCGGGACGCCGCGGGGCACCGGATGCATGAAGATCTCGGTCCAGCCCGTGTAGCGGATTCGCTTCAGTGCCGCGACGATCGGCGTGAAGTCCATCGATCCTCGCCCGGGCATCTGCAGCAGTTCTTCGGCCTTGGGCAGCTTCTCGCGACAGCCCTTGCCGTGCTGCCATGCGTAGAATTGCACGAGCTTCGGTCCCAGCGCTTCGATCAGCTTGCCGATAACCTCGGGATCCTGCGGAAGGTGGTACGGCGCCAAGGCGATGCCGACGTGCTTCGAGGCCGCGAACTCCGCGAACCAGCGCATCGAGTCGGGCGATTCGATCAGGCTGTTGTCGTGGTTCTCAATGCCGATGGTGACGTTCAACTCTTCGGCTACGGCGACGTGAGGCTTCAACTGCTCGACGAACGTCCGGACCGCGGCCTTGAGCGCATCGCCTTGCAGACCTTT
>JAFGKA010000473.1 GCA_016928855.1 Phycisphaerae bacterium | reverse complement strand
GGCGCAGCACATGAATCGCGATACTGCCGGCGTCGAAGCGGCGCGAGCCGTCCGCCGTCCGCTCCGTGGCCATGGCGTCAGGCAGATCGGAATACTCGATCACCATCGTCCGCCCGTCCGCCCTCACGAAGTTGCCGACCCTCTCGAAATCGTCCGCCTTCGGAATCGTCTTGCTCGACATCTCCGAACCGGTCTGATCATGCAGGCCAATGAACAGCGGATCGATCAGCTTGACGAGTGGGTTGTCCACCTGGATGTAGCTGAGATGCTCGATACCGTGCTCGGCCATGTCCTTCAGGGCGCCCGAGCGGGCCAAGGCCAACAGTGTGCCGCCGTGCCCGTCCGGCGAAAGCGCGACCCGATGCTTTTCGTCCAGCAGAATGCGTCCGTCCGGCGCCACCGCCGGCATCTGCCCCTGCGTGAAGAAGACCACGTCGTGCGCCGGCAGGCCGAACCAGTTGTGTTCGGCGAAGAAGGCCCTCGTATCCGCGTCGTTCGTCGGGCTGGTCATGATGTACCAGCGCGTCTTGGCGTCGTAGCGCTTCCGCGTGCCGAGGATGAACTCGGCGAACAACTGGAACAGCGGCTTGTTCCGCACCGGCGAGATCCGATAGGCACCCTTGGGGCCATCAAAGCCGAGTCGCGTGCCTTGGCCACCCGCGACGGTAAGGACGGCGACCTTGTTCGTCCGGATCAACGTGGCGCCGTGTTCGATCGCATCAGCGTAAAGCTTCTCCTGGCCGGGAGCTGGCGGTGCCGGATAGAACGGAGCCGGTTCGATCGAATGGGGTAGCTCGATGGACGGCTGGTTTCGGACATGAGACTCGATCAATCCGGCCAGTTCGCCGAACGGAATCCGCTCCAGATCGTCCACGAGCACCGTCCGCTCGGCGTCGCTCAACACGGACCAGAACCGCAACAAGTGTTCCTGCCCGATCGGCCTCAACTTCTTTTCCCACCGCTGTTTGTCTGCGTCTGTCATCCGTAGGCCCCGGGTTGTCTCGCTGTGCAAAACCTCAGTTTATTCGAACCGGCGGCCGATAGATACCGGGGGCCGCCGGGGCTGTCAATCGGTCTGCGCCCCCTTGGGCCCAGGAGCCATGCACGTGCGCGATTCGAGATTGACCCGTCGGAGTTTTCTTCGCGGGGCCGGACGGCTCGCCGCCGGTGGTGCCGCGGCCGGCTGGATCGCGCCGGTGATCGCCGAGCCGCTCAGTCCGACCACAACGCAACCGGCTGAACGATCGTTCGCCGCCTCACAACCGGCGAACACGACGACCCGCCGGTCCGATGGCAAGTCTGACGTCGTGCAGATCCGCTCCGACAACGTGGTCCGCAAGGGCCGGATGCGGCCGGACGTGTTGCATGGCATGCTGAGCGACAGCCTGCGGCAACTGACGTCGGCGTCGGACATCGCCGAGGCGTGGCACACGATTCTCCAGGAACGCGACGTCATCGGCATCAAGTTCAACCGCACCGGCGCACGGGAGCTGGCGACGACGCCGATCCTGGCCCGCGTGCTCGTGGAAAGCCTGACCGAGGCAGGCTGGGATCCGAAGCAGATCGTCCTGATCGAAGCGCCGGACGCGCTGCGTGAGAACCTCGGCACGACCGCCCCCTCGCCGTACTGGTCCGCGCCGATCGTCGATTTCGGTAGCGGCAAGGATCAATTCGCCGAAGTGCTTGAGCAGATTACGGCGATCATCAACGTGCCGTTCCTCAAGACGCATAACATCGCGGGGATGACCGGCTGCCTCAAGAACCTTTCGCACGCGATGGTGCGTCGGCCCGCCCGTTACCACGCAAATCGCTGCTCGCCGTACATCGCCGACATCGTGGCGGCCGAGCCGATCCGCTCCAAGCTGCGGCTTCACCTGATCAACGCGCTCTTCGGCGTTTTCGACGGCGGGCCCGAGGCCACGCAGAACACCATCTGGCCGGCACAGACGATGATCGTCTCGACCGATCCCGTCGCCGCCGACACCGTCGGGACGGAGATCCTCAACGCGGAACGTGCCAATCGCGGCCTGGCCGCCCTTGACAGCGACGACGACCCGATCCCGGCCTTGTACGACGCCCACCGCAAAGGGCTCGGTACGACTTCGTGGGACGAGATTCGACAATCCAAATTGCGTGCATGACAGGGTGGAATACGACCGCGAACTGACGGCACCGTAATACGCGCACGGCAAAAACGTCCTATCCTCTTCAACCAGCAACAGATGAGAGCCGCGCCGTCCGTTGTCAACATGTTACAGATACGTTCTCAACAGGCGGCACGATCGCTTCGCATGACCTCTTTGGTGGCTGCCGCCGGTTTGCATGCTTCTTTCGTTTGACATCACTTCACCGACCGGTACGATGCCGACGCGGCTCATTACACATGTGTGGATGTCCAGGAGTACGCCATGCCGTTCCCAGCAGGCTCGGTTACGTTCAAGCGTTTCTTCGTTGCCGGCAGCGCCCCCAGGACGGTCGATCAGGATCTGCTCGATCGTGCCGCGGAGCGTGCGATCGGCAAGGGCAGCGTGCTGGCCGGCGACAACACGGAGACCGGCTGGATCACGGGTGAGCATGTGCTCGATACGCAGTTCGACTTCGCGAAGAACCGCGTCGGCGACTGCCTGTTTCTGGCGATGCGCGTGGACTCGTGCAAGCCGCCGAGCGACGTCGTCCGCGCGTACGAGAAGATGCACGCGGAGGCCATCCTCGCCAAGACCGGCCGCGACTACCTCAACAAACAGGAACGGCGAGAGGCGAAGCAGGCCGCCAAGGATCAGGCCGAGCGCGATGCGAAGAGCGGCACGTACCGCCGCATGCGGCAGTTCGGCGTCCTGTGGGATCTCAGCCGCGGCGAGGTCTACCTCGGCGCGACGTCGCCATCGGTCGTCGATCGCTTCACGGCCCTGTTCCGCGACACGTTCGACTGCACCGTCACGGCGGCTTCGTCGGGCGAACTGGCCGCACGGTTTGCCGCGACCGGCGGCATGCACGCCGCCTATGAGGATCTGCGGCCGGCTCAGTTCATCGATCCGCCGTCCGACGCGGAATCCCCGCGCAGCCTGGCGCCAGGCGACGAGGGTCGCAGCAAGGATTTTCTCGGCACAGAATGGCTCGTCTGGCTATGGTATGCCTCACGGCACGAGGGCACGGCAATCGTTGAAGATGAAGACGAGGAGACCCTGGTTCGCTTCGAGAAAGCCCTGCAACTGGACTGCGCGTTCGGCGTGACGGGCTCGACCGGCGTCCGGGCCGATGATCCGATCCTCCGGCCGGAAGCCGCGGCGGCGCTGGCGTCGGGCAAGGTGCCGATTCGGGCAGGCCTGCAACTCGTCCAGCACGGCGAGGTCTACGGCGGGACCGTTCGCGGCGACGTCATGCACTTCAGCGGCGTCCAACTGCCTCCGGTCAGCGCCGATGCAACCAACGCCCGCGTGATCTTTGAAGAACGGACGGGGCAACTGCGCGACTTCAACGACGCCGTCGAGGCTTCGTACCGAGCGTTTCTCCGGCAGCGCCTGTCGTCGCGATGGTCGAAGGCGCTCGGGGCGATACGGGGCTGGATCGCGGCCGGAGCCACGGCCGGCGCCGGCGAGACGCTGCTGACCGGGGTGTCGGTGGCGTCGTAGTGGCGGCGCGAGCGGCGCGTTCGAGCCTGGGCAAACCCTGCGGCCTGACAGTCTGCGCCTCCCTTCCGGGGTGGTGAGGCGGTTGCATGCGAAGAGCACTGCTCGAGAGCAGTGGCACACGGCAGGCGGGCAGACTCTTCGGCCTTCGGGCCTGCCCATGTGACCGGCTTCGGGCCGGGCGTGTTCGAATCCCCGGCAGTTTCTGGAGTGCCGACCCCGGATGGCGAAAGCGGAATCCAAGTATCGAGCGCTCAAATCGATGGCAGACCTGACGCCGGCGATGCGCCAGTATGCCGAGCAGAAGGCCAGCGCCCCTGATGCCATCCTGCTCTTCCGCATGGGGGACTTCTACGAGACGTTCTACGAAGACGCCGAAACCGCCAGCCGCGTCCTCGGCATCGCACTGACCTCGCGCGACAAGGACTCGGCCAATCCCACGCCGCTGGCGGGCATTCCGTATCACGCGCTCGACAGCTATCTCGTCAAGCTGGTGAAGGCGGGCTACAAGGTCGCGATCAGCGAACAGGTCGAGGATCCGAAACAGGCCAAGGGCGTCGTCAAACGCGAGATCGTCCGCATCGTCACGCCGGGTACGCTCACCGATGACACGCTGCTCGAAGAGCGAACCGACCAACTGCTGATGGCGGTCTGCCCGGGCAAGGGCGAGGTCGGGCTGGCATGCCTGGATCTGGCGTCTGGGCATTTCTTCGTCGAGCGCACGCACCCGCGGCAGGCGCTCGATGAGCTGATCCGCTGGCGGCCCGCGGAGCTGCTCGCGGCCGAAACGCCGATCGACAAGCCCGAGCCACTGGTCGAGACGTTCCGCCAGCTTGCCGAATCGACGGTGACGCGACGGCCTGCGCACCATTTCGAGCCGCGTTACGCCGAGCAGGTGTTGCATCGCCACTTCCAGGTGGCCACACTGGCCGGCTTCGGCTTCGAACGGATGGACGTTTCGCTGTGCGCCGCCGGCGCTTTACTCGAATACATCGCCGAAACGCAGAAGACGGCCGTGCAGCACATCCTGCGCATCGCTGGCCGCGACACGGGGCAGTTCGTCCACATCGATCAGGCCACGTGGCGGTCGCTCGAAATCGAGCAAACGCTCCGCGGCCGCTCCACGGAAGGCTCGCTGCTGCACGCGATCGATCGAACGGCCAACCCGATGGGCGCGCGGTGTCTGCGGCGATGGCTGCGCGCGCCGCTGCGCGACATCGACTCGATCAACCGCCGGCTGGATGCGATTGCCGACCTGCGCGGGGACCGCGACCGGCTGGCGGCATTGCGGCGCCGGTTGCGCGAACTCGGCGACCTGGAGCGCGTGACGGCCCGGCTGGGCGTCGGGCGCGCCTCGCCGCGGGATCTGGTGGCCGTCGGTCGCGCGCTGGCGGCTTTGCCAGAGATTCGCCGGCCGCTGGCGCCGCATCCGACCGCCCTGATCGGCGAGCTGGTCGAGCAGGCGGCCGAGTTGCCCGACTTGTGCGAGCTGCTGGCCCGGGCGTTGCAGGCCAACCCGCCGTTGACCGTCCACGAAGGCGGCATGATCGCCGACGGCTTCGATGAGGAACTGGATCGCTGGCGCGGCATCGCGACCGGCGGCCAGCAATGGCTCGCGGAGTTTCAGGCCCGCGAAGCCAGCCGCACCGGCATCGGCACGCTCAAGGTGGGCTTCAACCACGTCTTCGGCTTCTACATCGAGATCAGCAACACCAACCGCAACCGCGTCCCGACCGACTACGTGCGCAAACAGACGCTTAAGAACGCCGAGCGTTACATCACGGACGACCTGAAGAAGCACGAGGTCGAAGTCCTGTCGGCACGCGACCGGGCCAATGACCGTGAGTACCAGCTCTTCGAACACCTGCGCGAACAGGCCGCCGCGCAGATTTCCGCGCTGCAGCAAATCGCCGACGCCCTGGGGCAATTGGACACGCTGGCCGGCTTGGCCGAGTTGAGTTACGAACGCAACTACACGCGGCCCGAATTGGTTGAAACGCCCGTGCTGGAGGTGCGCGAGGGACGCCATCCGGTGCTCGAAGAGTTGCTCGGCGAGCGGTTCGTGCCCAACGACGGCTCGCTCGATGCGAATGCCTCGCGGCTCGTGCTGTTGACCGGGCCGAACATGGCGGGCAAGAGCACCTACATCCGCCAGACCGCCCTGCTGACCCTGCTGGCGCAGATCGGCAGCTATGTGCCGGCGACCGCGATGCGGCTCGGGCCCGTGGACCGGATCTTCGCGCGTGTCGGCGCGAGCGACGAGATCGCGCGCGGCCAGTCGACGTTCATGGTCGAGATGACCGAGGCGGCGAACATCCTCAACAACGCGACAAGCCAAAGCCTGGTGATCCTCGACGAAATCGGCCGCGGGACGAGCACGTTTGACGGCCTCGCGCTGGCGTGGGCGTTGACCGAGCACCTCGCCACGCAGACGCGGAGCCGCACGCTCTTTGCAACGCATTATCACGAGCTGACCGAGCTGGCGGGGCTGCTCGAAGGGGTGCGCAACTGCAACATCGCCGTGCGCGAATGGCAGGACGAGGTGATCTTCCTGCACAAGATCGTCGACGGGCCGGCGAGCAAGAGTTACGGCGTGCACGTCGCCAAGCTGGCCGGCGTGCCCGCGTCGGTTGTCCAGCGCAGCCGCGAGGTGCTCGCCGAGCTGGAATGCAATTTCGAGCGGGAATCGCACACGCCCCGGATGGCCGCCCGAAGCACGCGGAAGGAAAAGCAGCTTCTGCTCTTCGGCGACCCGGCCGAGGAGCTGCGCGAAGCCCTGCTCAAGCTCGACCTCGATCATCTCACGCCGATCGAGGCGATCGAGACGCTCAAGCAGTTACAGGATCGGGCGCGGGAGTGACGCCCGCCGCCGCATGCCATGCCGGGTGCCATGCACAACCGACGCGCGGGCATGTTGACCCGCGCCGGCGCCCGCGGGGGGGGTAGGGTCTGCGCTCGCGGACCATTCGAGCATCACGGCCGACCACGGCCAAATGGTCCGCCAAGGCACACCCTACCGGATTACCGTATCGGCGTGACCGGCTGGACCCAGGCCTCCTGGAGGTCGCCTTCCGCGTGCGGGTTGGTATGTTTCGCGGACGAGATCACCTTCGCCCGGACGTAGAGTTCGTCGCCGGTCAGTGTATACGCGGCGGTCGTACCGGTCTGCTCCGCGAGCACCTGGCCGACCTCGTCGCTGTAGACCTTCGTGAAGTAGGCGTCCGGCGCGTCGTCCTTGCGCGGCTTGGCGGTCGCGTCGTAGCCCTTACGCGTACCGATGAACTGCGTCGTATAGGTCACGCCCGGTTCGGGACAGATCTGGACGGTCAGCGTGTTGTTGCTGAACGTGATGTCCTGCAGGACGACGCCCGTCGTGGCATAGAAATCGCCGGCCAGCATCGCGTTCATGATCGCGTCGGCGGACAGACGCGCGGCCCGGACCATCACCCAGCCGCGGCCCGGGTTGGCCTTGCCGACGCCCCACTGCGCGAAGTCGTGGGCATCGTCGGTCGCGAGGGCAAGCATGGTCGACCCACCGGCCTCGCGCAGCCGAAGCGTGAGAACAATATCCCACAGCCGCTCGACCGACGGCTCATCCTCGGTGCCCTGGTTGCGCACATAGGGATGGCCGTTGTACACCTCGAAGAACCGTGCGTCGCGAAGCCGCGCGATGTCTTCCGCGACGATCTGCCGGACAAAGTTCGGATG
>JAFGKA010000472.1 GCA_016928855.1 Phycisphaerae bacterium | reverse complement strand
TTTTTGAATTCGGCCTCTGGCTGTCCGGGCTCACGGCGGGCGGACCAGCGGACGATATCACAACCGGAGGGCCTGGCGCGGCCGTGTTGGCATCCGTGGGCACTGCAATGAGGTTATCGGTATGACAGGTACACACTGGCCTGACGTGCTGGGGTATATTGACCCCGGCTCGGCGGGCGTACTGTTCGGCATCCTTGGACCGGTCATCGCGATCGCCCTGGGCATCTTGGGGGCGATCCTCTGGCCGTTTCGCTGGTTCTTCGCCAACGTGATCAAGCGGGCGTTTCGCCGGCCGGCGGTCCTGTGGGGCACGGTCGTGGGAATTCCGGTTCTCGCGCTGGCCGGTTTCGGTGGCTATTCGTTGATGAGCAGGGAAAGTGGTCCAACTGTCATGTCGGGTAAAGCCATGTACAAACGCGTCTTCCTGTTGGGGATGGATGGCCTCGAGCCGAAGATCGTCGAGCGCATGATGCAGGCCGGCGAGCTGCCGAACTTCGCGCGGCTGGCCGCCGAAGGCACCTATCAGCGCATCGCCACGAGCAATCCGCCCGAGAGCCCGGTCGCGTGGTCCTGCATCGCCACGGGCCGCAACCCTGGCAAGCACGGGATCTTTGACTTCATCCACATCGACAGGAAGAAGCTGATCCCCTACTTGTCGATCACGCTGCCGAACCCGAAGAACTACACGGGCAAGCGGACGAATGCGTTCCTCAATGCGGTCAAGGCCGACTCCTTCTGGATCTATGCCAGTCAGAGTTGCGAGACCAACGTCATCCGCTGGCCCGGCGTGTTCCCGCCGGACAAGGTCAGTGGTCGTTTCTACTCCGGGCTCGGCACGCCGGACATCAACGGCCGGCCCGGCGCGTACACGTTCTTCACGACCAACCCCGAAGTTCTCGAACCGTCCGGCCGCAAGAATGCAGTGACGATCCAATGGGAGAACAATAAGGCCGAGACCGCCTTGAAAGGCCCGACGATTCAGGGCCTCACCGGCAAGCACGTTGCCGAGGTGCCCGTGCAGCTCGAACGTCGCGCTGACGGCCAGGCTGTTGTCGTGCAGATCGCCGGCGGCGATCCCATCACGGTCGAGATGAAGAAGTGGACGCCGTTTGCCCGGCTCAAATTCAAACTCGGTACGCTGCAGGGTTCTCTGCCGGGCATGCTGAAGTTCTATCTGGATCAGGTCGAGCCGGAGCTCAAGCTGTACGCCTCGCCGATCCACATCGACCCGCTGGATCCGGCGTATCCGTTCACGCAACCCAACGAGTTTGCCAAGGAACTCGCCGAAAAGATAGGCGATTACCACACGCTGGGCATGCCGGAAATCGTCCATGCGCTGAGCGATGGCTGCTACGGCCCCGAGGCATTCCTCGAGGAATGTGCCGCAGTTGAGGCAGAGCGCGAAAAGATGCTCGACCTGGAGCTGGACAGATTCAACGAGGGCCTGCTGGCGTTCATCTTCGACACGAGCGATCGGTTGCAACACATGTTCTGGGTCACCGAAGACCCGGAACACCCATTGTACGACGAAGGGTTCACGGCAGAGTACGGCCACGTGATTCCGGACATGTACAAGAACATGGACCGCATTCTCGGCAAAGCTCTCGACCGTATCGACAAGGACACCGCCCTGTTCGTCCTGTCCGATCACGGGTTCAACACGTTCCGCCGCGCGGTGAGTCTGAACACCTGGTTCATCCAGAACGGCTACCTGACGCTCAAGGACGGTCAGACGCATCACGATGAGGCGCTGCCGGCCAAGCAGATCGACTGGAGCAAGACCAAGGCCGTCGCCGTAGGTTTCGCCAGCATCTACTTCAACGTCAAAGGCCGCGAGAGCGAGGGCATTGTCGAGGCCAAGGATATTCCGGCGCTCTGCGAGGAGATCGGCCGCAAGCTGCGCGACCTGCGCGATCCGAAGAACAACGAGCCGGTGGTCCGCCGCGTCTACGCGACCAGCGAAATCTATCGAGGGCAGGAGGTGCCGAACGCACCCGATTTGATCATCGGCTTCGAGGCCGGCTACCGCGCCGGCTGGCAGATGGCGCTCGGCGGCGCCGGCGAGGAGATCCTCGAGGATAACCTCAAGCAGTGGTGCGGCGACCATCTGATGGACCACCAACTCGTGCCGGGCGTTTTCTTCAGCAACCAGAAGCTCAAAGAGATGCCGCCGCGTCTGATCGACGTCGCCCCGACGATCCTGACGTGCCTCGGCGTCGAAGTGCCGGCCGATATGGATGGCGAAAGCCTGATGCAACCAAAGTGACGCCGGCAGGAAGACCGAGCATGGCTGACAACGTCCCGCAATCCCAGCAAGCGTTCACGGTTCTGTTGACCGGCCTGCCGGGCTCCGGCAAGAGCACGCTGGCCGCGATCGTCGCCGGCGCGCTGGCGCGGCTCGGGCGCCGCGTCCAGGTGCTCGACGGCGAGCAGGTCCGCGCGACGCTCAGCCGTGATCTCGGCTTCAGCCGCGACGATCGCCGGCGTCAGGCCGAGCGGCTGGCGTTCCTGGCCGACCTGCTCAATTCGCATGGGATCGACGTGCTTATTCCGGCCATCACGCCGTATGCCGAAGACCGGGCGATCATCGCTGGCCAGATCGAGCGGTTCGGCGAGATTGCGGTCGTCTGCGATATGGCCACCTGCCGCCAGCGGGATACCGAAGGACTCTACGAACGGGCCGACGCCGGGGCGATTGACCAGTTTACCGGCGTCTCCGCCCCCTACGAAGCGCCGACCGCGCCGATGGCCGCCGTCATCAACGACATCGGCTCGCCGGAGCAGGGCGCCATGACTCTGTTGCAGGCCCTCGAATCCGCCGGCTGGATCAGCGGCGTCGCCTCGCTGGACCTGAGCGGCGACGTGGCCTACTCCGAAGACGATGAAGCCGAAATCACCCGTCGTCTGACCGATCTCGGCTACCTGTAGGCGGGGTAGTCCTTCCGATCGAGATACACTCGTAATAGATAAGCTCCGGATTCCCCCGTCGTACGCTCGTGAGTTCGCGGTTGGCCGTCAGGCCCGGGCCGGCAAAGTGGTTCGAGCCGACGATCGCCGCATACACGGGCCACGCGTTCATCATGGCCGTGATTCCCGCGCTCGACAGGCGCCACTGGCCGCTATTGCGTCGGAGCGGCGAGCCGACCAGCATGACACAGCCGTCACGGCTTTTCTTCGGTGGCGTCGGGTGGCGGTGGCGCGGGTTCACCGCTAACCTCCAGCACGACACGTCGATAGGCGGTCAGCGGCGGCTTGCCGGTGTCCGTGATTTCCAGAATGATATGAATTGTTCGCCCGGAGGCCTCCGGGGGAATCGTGACAACGGCGTCGGAGCGGGTCGCTCCGGCAATGCCCGGCTCGGTTTGGCAGGTGCCTGCCTCGCGGTGCGTCCACCAGCGATATTCGAGGCGATCGCCGTCGGGGTCGGACGAACCATTCGCGCTGAGTGCGACTCTCTCACCCGGTGCGGTCGCGAGGTGCAACACGCGGAGACTCGTGTCTCCGTTGCAGTGGGCCACCGGCTCATGGTTGGCCTGATCAAACGGAAGAACGCACCAGTTCAGGCGGGCCTCGAAGGCGTTCTGATAGGCCGGCCGCCATCGATGGATCGTGTAGAGCAAATCCCGCCGACCGTTGAGGGTGTTTTGGGCAGGGACAAACTCACGGCCACGGCCGCTCGGCACGAATCGCCCGCCCCAGTTGCCCTGCTCTGGCTGCTCGGGCTCACTTAGACCGTTTGGAAGCAGGTACAGGAACGACGGCGTGTCACCCTCCTTGACGCCGACCTTCTTGTGCGCGCCGGCAGGGTAGACGCGTTTGAGGGGTCCGCGGACGTGACGCTCGATCCATTGCGGTGAGACGAGCGCCTGATCACCTTCCGCGTAGAACCCCTGGTAAATGCGTTCCGAGAAGATCCAGAAGACGTCGGGGTGGTGCTGCCTGACCCAGCCGGCGGTGCGGTCCTGATCGGCAATGGAGTGAACGCGGATCTTCTTCTTGAACGCCGCGAGCTGCGCGGCCGAGCGGGTCGTCTGGACTTTCCAGATCGCCTGAGCCAGTTCACGAGGGCCGCCCCAGATCGCAAACCAGACTGGACGCTCGTCGGGGCGATCGACCACCTCGATGATCCAGTCCGACGCCTCGGAGTCCATGCCGGGGCCCACCGTGTGCGGGTCGCCGTTATGTCCGTCCTTGACCAGGCCGAGCAACTGCGCCGCGGAAGGGTAGTCGCACCGGTGTTTTCGGAGGGCGGGCACGACCTCGCCGTAGGCTTCGATCGCCTCGCGGATCAAGTCCGGCCGCGTGTTCTTATCATGCCCCCAACCGAAACCCGTGCAGAGGCCCTCGACCTCGAAGTCACAGGCGTAAAGCAGGAATCGGACGAGCGACTGACGATCGTCGGGATCGCCGCCGATGTCGGTCATGACCACAACGCGGGCCTTGGCATGAGCGGGAACGGACAGCGATAGGGCGGCCTCACCGTGAACCGACGACGTCGCGATCACGACCAGGAACACGACACGGTAAGGACAGCGCGATGCCATGGAACCCTCCTTTCGGGTGTGCCGCTGTTGCGACCGCACATAGGAGTCGAGACGGGACGTGGCCATCGCTATCGACGCTGATGATACGATCGGGGTGCAACCGCTGGAAGTCAGCCCCGGGGCGAGGAAGCAGGGTGAACTGGACACGTCGGGCAAGGGTAAAGTGTTTCAGGCGAAGGGAGCCATTCGAGCGGTTGGAGACAGTGACGGCCTGTTGGTCGTCTCCGGGGAAGGGTGCCCAGGGCCCGGAGCGTCCTCCTTCGCGGCGGGGTAGAAGCGGTGGCGATCCCGACGGACTGGTCCTGGGGGCATGTCGAAAGGGGGCTCATCACGCGGGAACATGGCCAGGAGTGGTTTACATTCCTCACCGACGCTGTACCATTGCCGAGCAGGACTCGGCTGTGCAGTCGGGCAAGGTTACCTGGGAAATGCTGGCCAAGGAGACTCCAGATGGGAATGCTCAAGGAGTTCAAGGAGTTTGCATTCAAAGGGAACATGATCGACATGGCGGTCGGTATCATCATCGGTGCCGCGTTCGGCGGGCTGGTGAAATCCCTCGTCGACAAGGTCTTCATGCCGCCACTGGGCCTCTTGATCGGTGGCCTGGACTTCACGGACTACAAGCTCCAGCTCAAGGCGGCGGTGCTCGAGAACGGCGACATCGTGAAGCCGGCGGTCGAGATCGGCTACGGTGAATTCATCAGCGTATTGATCAACTTCCTGATTGTCGCGTTCGCCGTATTCCTTCTCATCAAGGGCATCAACACCGCCCGCAAGCGTTTCGAAGCGGAGGAGAAGGCCGCCCCCGCGCCGGCCGGCCCGACGCAGGAGCAGCTCCTCGCCGAGATCCGCGACCTTCTCAAGAGCGGCCGGTAAGACTAAACTCGCGCCGCGTCAGGGCCGCCGCTTCGCCCTGTTCTTCCCCGCTCACAGCGGGGGTACGTGTATAGCGTGCCGGGGTCGGGCTCCTTCTTGCCGAATCCGGTTTGCTGCCGGGGCCTGACCCTTCCCACGTGAATACGAGGCGGGACGAAGAGGACACGACAGCGTCAATCCTCCAGTGACCGATCCGCAACGCGGCGGACACCGGCGCCCACAGCCGCCACACCGTCGGCCAGGCGACCGACGCGCACGAGCGCACGGCCGATGAGCGCAACTACCCGGTATCG
>JAFGKA010000471.1 GCA_016928855.1 Phycisphaerae bacterium | reverse complement strand
GGTCGAGGCGCTCGAAGGCGGCCAGGCCGCGATGCGGACGCAGCTCGAGACATTGCGTGTGGTTCCAGCCTGGCCTAAGCCCGCGGATCCGAGCGAGATCCTTAAATCGGACGCGATGCGGAAGTTCATCCGGCAGAGCGCTTCGAACTATGATCTGATTCTGATCGATGCTCCCGCATTGTCGGAGCACGAGGATGTGGAGCTGTTGACCGAATTCGCGGACGCCGTCGCTTTTGTCGTGGACGCGGCGAATGCGACCGGCCAGGCGGCCCGCGATTTGCTCAATGCGATCGAGCTGCCGAGCATCGGCATGATTGTGAATACGCTTCCGGCTACCACCGAGGTCCATCGTCCGGTGCGGCAGTCGAGATATGCCGCCAAGCGGCGTGGTTCGGACCTCGTGCACGAAACGGAATCGCTGGCTGTGTCGGATCCCGAGTCCGTCGAGGATGAGGCGGAAGTCGAAATCGGTCCGGTCCCTCAATAAGAGAGCTAAGATCATGGAGGCTAGAACCATACAAGGATGTATGAACGGAACCGCCCCGTGGTTGTGGGTTGCGGGGGCCTGCGTTGCGCTGGGTCTGTCGGCCTGCAATACTCCCAAGTACAACGGGATGCCGATCGACGAGTTCCTTCAGGTGATGACGGAAGAGGATGCGGCGGCCGCGGCTGCGGCGGGTGATCCTGGCGACTTGCCGACGACACGGCCCGCCATGTCGGTTGACACCTATCCGATTGGTCCATCCGATGTTCTGAATATCACGATCTATGGCCTCGATCGGCTCGACGCGCCGACGGTGCTGCCGGTTCGTGTGACGGATGAAGGCAGCGTCACTCTCCCGCTCGTCGGCCAACTGATGGTGGGCGGCATTTCGCTGACCGAGGCGGAAAAGCGGATCATGGGGATCTACGGTCCCCGTTACATCCGCGATCCTCGCGTTCTGGTTGAGATCAAGGAATACCATCTGACGAAGGTGCTCGTCATTGGCGCCCAGACAGGGGCGCGGGACGTAGCGCTGCGTCGCAATGAGCGCACGGTGTTTCAGGCGCTGGCCAAGAGTGGTATCAGCGGTGACCGGGAGGCCGGCATGGTCTTCGTGCAGCCGGCCAGCAACCCGAACAAGCTCGAATCGTACGACCTGAGCGTGGCCCGTGACGTGATGCGCGCGATGACGCGCGAGCCGCTCGAAGAGAGCGATATCGTGATTGCTCGTCCGTCCGTTGAACCGGTGGTCTATGTGTACGGCCTCATCGGCAGCCAATTCAGCGGCTACTTCGGCGGCGGCGTCGGCAGCGTCATGGGTAGCGGCATCGTGCCGATTCCGGAAACCGGCATCAATTTGCGCCAGACCATCGCGGCGGCCGGCGGCCATCCGACCGAGTTCGACCTGGACAAGGTCGTGCTCACGCGGCGGTTGCGTGACGGGCGCGATGTGTGCGTCGTGTTCAAGTGGAAGCACGTCCTTGAAGGCAAAGTGCCCAACATCGACATGCGTCCCGGCGACGTCATTGAAGTGCCGCATACCGCGGAGACGCACGTGGAAGAGATTCTGCGTCGATCGATCGTGCTGCGGATGGGTGTGAACGCCGTGTTCGACCCCATCAATCAGTGGATGCCGGCACGCGTCGACGTGGACGACGGGAACAACGGTTCGAGTATCCGACGGTTGATTCTGTCGGACGTCGCCCTGCGTGGAACCCGTCGCGTAACGGCGCCGCTGATCGGGCCGTGACGACGAAGAGCGTGTCGAGGGGAAAGCACGAACGAAGCCATGAGAATACGACTCGCCGACTGTTCTCGCATGTCTTCTGATGGGCATCCTGCCTATGCAGCCGCGAGGGCAGAGGCATATCTGGCCGGTTTGATCCAGGCGAGATGAGAGCGAGTCGTGGGCCCGAAGCACCGGGCGAGCCCCGAGTTCGATGGGGGTCGTCGCGGAGAGGGTGCGTCATCGCCTCGGCGCATCCCACGGGCACGGAGTGCGTACGGAAGGAGCGTCCCACAGAATGACTGCCATTCAATCGCATTCCATGTCAGTTTGTCCGGGCACGGTCGATTCGCCGGTCCAGCCGGTGCGGGGTGCATCGCCCTATGTCGGCGCGACGACGGAGATTTCGCCGGCAATCCGTAGCTGGCGGACGATATCGCGGTCCACGTGGGCGCGTCGCGAGATTGTGGCGTTTCTGGCATGGCGGGATATTCGCGCCCGTTATCATCAGACCATCCTGGGTACGTTCTGGACGCTTGTCCAGCCGCTGGCGACCACCCTGGTCTATGCCGTCGTGTTCGGCAAACTGGTGAAGATCCAGTCCGACGGGTTCCCGTATCCGATCTTCGTGATGACGGGTCTGGTGCCGTGGACGTTCATGGCGACCGCGATCCAGCGGTCGAGCACGAGCCTGGTGGCCAACGGCGGCCTGATCAAGAAGGTGGCCTTCCCGCGGCTGGCGGTGCCGATGGCCGCGGTGCTGACGGGTCTCGTGGAGTTCGGCGCCGCGTGCATCGTGCTGATTCCGGTCATGTTGTATTACAGCGTGTTCCCGTCGCTCAGTCTTCTGTTCCTGCCGGTGATCCTCGTGCTCAGTGGGGCGATGATTCTTGGGGTGGGGCTGCTGCTGGCGAGCATCAACTGTCGTTTTCGGGACGTCACACATGGGATCGCGTTTGCGATGCAGATGTGGATGTTCCTGACGCCTATCATCTATCCGTTCTCGAGTGTGCCCGAACGATATCAGGGCTGGGTGCAATGCAACCCGATGACGGGGCTGATCGGGGGGTTCCGGGCAGCGCTGCTCGGCACGCCGCTGGATATGACCGCCCTGGGGTTGTCGGCCGCATTTGCGGCATTGTTCCTGACCATCGGCGGTGCGGCATTCCGCCGGGCCGAACACAGTGCGGCGGACGTACTGTAGCGACATTCTCGCAAGCGGAGCTGGCGGAGCCAGGGATTCGAGGCCGTGAGTCTTCAACGAGAGCCTTGGACTATCAATGACGGCACGGGTGTCGTCGGTGCCGCCGAGGGACAGGCTGTGCTCGACGTGCTTCGCCGCGGCTATGCGAGGCTGGGCCCCGAGACGGAAGCGCTCGAGGCGGAGTTTGCGTCCCTGGTGGGCGCCTCGCATGCCGTCGCGCTCTCGAGTCGGGCCGCGGCGGTCCATCTGGCCTTGTTGTGCATCGACGTTGGGCCGCGCGATGAGGTGATCCAGTCGGCGATCAATCATCCGGCGGCGGCGAACATGACGGTGGCGGTGGGTGCGGAGCCGGCCTTCGCCGATATCGTTTCGGCGGATTGTCCGGTGGTGGACGTCGAGCGAATCGACCGGGCATGGACATCGCGTGTGGCGGCCGTCATCGCGACGCCCTTCGGCGGGATGCCGTGCGATCTGGAGGCCGTTCACACGTACTGTCGCGCGCAGGACCTTCTCCTGATCGAAGATGTGCCCTATGGGCTTGGGGCCGTGTGGGGTGGCCGGGCGATCGGCACCTGGGGGGACGTAGGCTGTTTTTCCTGTGGCGCGGGCGGGATGCTCGTGACCCATCATGAGGACCTCGCGGCCCGGGCGCGACAGTATCGCTGCCATGGCATCGCGGAGGCTGAATCCTTCGATATCGTGGCCAACGGCTTCGACTACTGCATGGATGAACTGCGGGCCGCACAGGCCCGCGTGGTGCTGGCTTCGCTGCATGCCGACCATGTCTCTCGTCGTGAGCGAGTCGTGGCGTACCAGACCGCATTGGCCGACGTGCCGGGCGTTTCGATCGTGGGCGGCGAGGCGGCGGCGCGGGGCGCCTGTTGCCTGATGGCCGTGGCGATGGAGCCGATGCGCCGCAGCGAGGTACGCAAGGCCTGTGACGCGGCCGGTGTGATGACCGGCTGGCATTATCCGTGCCTGCCGGGCTGTTCCGCGTTTGGAGGCACGACGGCGCTGCGGTACGTACCGGCAAGCAAGGCATTCGCGGAACGCGAGATCACGTTGCCTCTGCATCCATCGTTGGCGCCCGAGGCGATTGCGTGTGTGTGTGAAATCATCAGGACCCGTGAAACAGCAGGTGTGGTTTGAGCGACGCCGTGATTCGAGTGGAGGGATTGGGCAAGCGTTATCGCATTGCGCCGGTGCGGCGTGCGGATGCCGGCTGGCGCGGGCGCTTGCCGTGGCTTCGCGGCCGATGCCATGACCTCTGGGCGTTGCGCGACGTTTCGTTCTCGGTGGATGCCGGCGAAGTCGTCGGCGTGATCGGGCGCAACGGCGCGGGCAAGAGCACATTGCTCAAGGTGCTCAGCGGCATCACCAACCCCACGGCGGGGCGGGCGCTGCTGCGGGGCCGTCTGGCGAGCCTGCTGGAGGTGGGCACGGGATTTCATCCGGACCTGACCGGTCGCGAGAACGTGTATCTGAACGGAGCCCTGTTGGGCATGAATCGCGCCGAGATCCGTCGGAAGTTCGATCAGATCGTCGATTTCGCCGAGGTCGAGGAGTTTCTCGACACGCCGATCAAGCGTTTCAGCACGGGCATGCAGATGCGGCTGGCATTTGCGGTCGCGGCGCATCTCGACAGCGAAATCCTGATTGTCGACGAGGCACTGTCCGTCGGTGATGCGGCGTTTCAGGCGAAGTGTGTCGAGGCGACCTCCGAGGCGCGGCAGCGCGGGCGGACGGTGCTTGTTGTGAGTCACAACATGGCCGTGCTGCGCGGCTGGGCGAGCCGCGTGCTGCTGCTGGACGAAGGCCGCCTGAAGGAGGATGGCTCGCTGCCGGAGGTGCTGAGCCGCTACCTGACGGCGAGCCGCGACGC
>JAFGKA010000470.1 GCA_016928855.1 Phycisphaerae bacterium | reverse complement strand
GTGCCAGGGAAAGCACGAGCCGAATCCGCCGCCGACCACGCCCATGCGGATGCGTCGATCCGCGCCGGGCGTTGTCTGGGCAGCGGCGCGAACCGCCGTGGTGCCGATGATGCCGGCCGCGGCCGTGGCGGCGGACCGGGCGAGGAAGCCGCGGCGCGAGAGCATAGTGCGGTCAGCGGGTTCGTTTGTATCGCGTCTCATATCTGTTTCTCCCGTGGGTCTTTGAGTCAGTCTTTCACAGTGGCGTCGATCAGGACAAGATCATTGAAGCGATCAATCGGCTCATCCGCGGCCCAGGCGATGCCGCGCAGCAGCAGAATGCGGAACACCGGATCGTCAAACGTCCAGTTGTAGTGGCCGAGGATGTTGACGTGCACGCGCCCCTTGCCGGTCGTCAGGTTCCACAGCAACGGAATCTCGACGCGGCCTTCTTCTTCGTCCTCGAAGCCGGTCGCCAATACATCGATGCGCTTCGGGTCGCCCGTCAGTCGCCAGTACGTCTCGTCATGGAAGTGAATCGTCTTGCCGGCCAGCCCGCGAAGCCAGGGCGTGTCCTTCTTCGCCATGACCAGATCGACCGGACCGTGCCGGAACCGCGGACCTTGCCCCCAATACAGCCCGATGTGCTTCTCGATGGACTCCGGATTCTGGTTACCATCGACAGCGAAGTGCACCAGCACCATCCCGCCGCCGCGCGCGAAGTAGGCGTCGATCGCGGGATTCAGTTCCTTCGGCCACGCGAGGTGTTTGAACAGCACGAGCACGTCGGCCGTCTTGAGATCCTCGGCGCTCGGCACTTCCCAGGCTGTCGTGACGCGGGTCTTCGGCGACTTCGCAAGGAGTCGCTCCCACGCCTTCTGCCAGGCCGGGTAGTCATGTTCGCCCGGGCCGTGGTCCTTCGGGCCGGCCACGAGCACGACATGAATCGGGCGCGTCTTCGCCTTGGTGTCGGCGCCCTTCAGGATCGCTTCGACCTCCGCGCGCGATCGCGGCGGCGGCATGTCCTTCGCGATCTCAGCCGGCACGGGAAGCCGTGTGTTGACGGGCTGCGTTGCGGGTGGGGCAGCTCCGAAGACCACGCCGGCCGTTGCCGCGACCCACAACATAGCGGGAATCGACCCTGTCCATCGGCAATTCGCTCTTGTGTCTCGTTTGGTCTGGTTCATCGGTAGCGTCTCCTTCTGCCTACCCACGTCGAATGCGGGTGAACCGCGCCGTCTGTTCGGTGATGGCCTGCTCGGTCGGCAGGCGCTCCATGGAACTGGCGCCATAAAAGCCGCTCACGTCCGGGCATTGCCGCAGGATATACTCGGCGTCCTCGGGGTTGGCGATCGGTCCGCCGTGACAGAGCACGAGCACGTCATCGCGGATCGTTCGCGCGGTCTTCACGATCGCGTTGATCAGTGGCACACAGTCATCCCGTGACTTCGCCGTCCGCGCGCCGATCGCCCCCGACGTCGTCAGGCCCATGTGGGCGACGAGAATGTCCGCGCCCGCATCGGTCATCTGCTTCGCGTCGTCCGTGTCGAACACGTACGGCGTGGTCAGCATGTCCATCGCATGCGCCGCCGCGATGCACTCGACCTCCTTGTCATAGCCCATCCCCGTCTCTTCGAGGTTGGCCCGGAACGTGCCGTCGATCAGGCCGACCGTCGGAAAGTTCTGCACGCCGGCGAAGCCCAGCGCCACAAGCTCCCGCAGGAACAGGTCGCGGATCATGAACGGATCTGTCCCGCAGACGCCCGCCAGCACCGGCGTATCGGTCACGGTCGTCAGCACCTCGTGGGCCATCTCCTTGACGATCTCGTTCGCATTGCCGTACGGCATCAGGCCCGACAGCGATCCGCGCCCGGCCATGCGATAGCGCCCGGAGTTGTAGATCACGATCAGGTCGATGCCGCCGGCCTCCTCGCATTTCGCGGAGATGCCCGTCCCGGCGCCGCCGCCGATGATTGGCTCGCCACGAGCAACCTTGCCCCGCAGCCTCGTCAGAATCTCGCTTCGCGTTCGTCGACTCACATGAACTCTCCTGAAGTAACCCATCGTTGGATCGGCCAGCCGTGTGCCACCAATGTGCCAGCAGAATCCGTGTGCCACTGCCGTGCCGGCAGTGTTTTCGAAACTCGCCCCGCCCACAAACCAACGGCGCTGAGCGGCCCTCGCACACGAGCGTTATAGCAACTCCTATGCCGGTCGGGAACCGCTTACGGCGATCGGCACGAACTGACATAAATGATTTACTTGCAATATGTTATGTCATTTTCGTTCGACGTAAGCCCGAATGCCGCCGGGAAGAGTGTAGCGTAACTGTTACTTTTAGTGTAACATCAGGTAACAAGTGTATACATCAGGTGGCTTATGGGTGATCTGAAACAGGTGCTGGAAGCGAAGCGCGGGCGGGGGCCGGCGATCGCTGTTGTCGCTGGTTCGGGCCAGATCGCGCGCTATGCCGTCCGGGCGGGGGCGGACATTCTGATGGTGCTCAACGCGGGGTTATACCGCACGTTGGGCACCGGGTCGCTCGCCTCGTTCCTGCCGTACGGCAATGCGAACGCGCAGACGCTTTCGTTGCTGCGCGAGCAGGTTCTGCCGCGGGCCGAAGGCGTGCCGGTGGTGGCGGGTGTTTT
>JAFGKA010000469.1 GCA_016928855.1 Phycisphaerae bacterium | reverse complement strand
CGCGCGAATGCTGTCGTAGACCATCATGCCCCAGAGCACCTGGCCGCGCCACAGCATCTCCTTGAACAGCTCGGATTCGCTTCGTGTATGCCGCTCGCCAAAGCCCCAAGCGTCGATGCAGAGCACGTTGTAGCCGGGTTTGACGAGGGTCTCGCCGTAGGGTGGTTCCTGCAGGCCGTCGCGGGGACGGATCAGTTCACTCTTGCCGATGTCGTATTGCCCGCCGTGCGCGTGATTGTAGAGGATTGTTGGCCGGGCACCGGCAGGACCATTCGGCCGGAGGAAGTACGCCGGCACCGGTTCTTCGCCATTGAGGTCGAGCGAGAGCGCTTCCAGTGTGCCGTACGCGGTTTCGCGTTGCTGTGTGAGCGTGACCATGATTGGCCGGTGGCGGGGCGGCAGATCGCCGAGCAGCGCGTAAAGCCTGCTGCGCCATCGTGCACTGTCGTGGTGTGATTCCATCCGCGAGGATTCTCCACCGAGAGTGTACCGGGTTCTGAGTTCGCTGTCACGGGGCCAGGGGGGGCGGCGTCGGCCGCATCATATCGTCCGATAAGGACTGGGCCGCCAGCATGTCTGGCTGTCTTTGCGACATTGCCAGCGTGGCGACGGCGGGGATAGGCGATATTGTGCTAAAGCTGTTGCTCAAACGTTACGAACCCAAGACAAGACGCCCTGCCGGCCGATGGTGGGGATGTGTTCCGTCGCAGGCCGAACGCTCGAAAGGAGCACCGGAGATGCTTCAGCCGACAACCGTCGTTTCGCTTACGAAAGACAAGCTACCGGTCTTCCTCGCGATCTTCGGCGAAATGGAACCGGCCAGCCCGTATCGCGGGCGACGGTCTGCTGTTCGTCAGACGACCACGGAAACCTTCGAGTTCCTGCGCGAGCATAGCGCCACGGACGCGGAGATGTGCTGGGCCCAGTGTGTCGATATCAGTGAAGATGGCATCGGCTTCCGCTGCCAGGAGCACCTTCGTTTGGGTGAACGCATCCAGTTGTATTTCAGCGGCGAGACGCAGGAATACATGATTCAGGCCGAGGTGATGCACGTGATGGGCGGCGATGGGAACCCGTGTCGCGTCGGCGCGCGGTTCACGTGGTAGTCTCATTCTTCTCGAACACAAGAAACGTGCCGAAGCCGTGCTCGCCTGTGTGGACGCGGCTTCTTGTTTGCGCGGGAGCGGACAGCGGTAACACTATATGTGGCACTGTAGCGGCCGGCGTCTCGCCGGCCGTCTTCGTTATCATGCCACCGTGGCCTTCGGAATCTCAGCCGCACCTTCGTGCAGGTCGTCCTTCTGCGCAACTCCGTCATCGGGATCCCCCCATGCTGCGCAAGGATGGACCCCCCAGCCGATCCAACTGGTCGGCGGGTGGGTGCAGCGGTATCATGGCCGCGCGTGCCTGTGGCTGGATCCAGGAGGTTCATCATGCCGGTCGAACGCTTTTCCGAGAATCCGCTGATTCGCCCGAGTGACGTGGCGCCGAGCCGCCCGGATTTCGAGGTGGCCTGCGCGTTCAATTGCGGTGCGATTCGCGTCGGCGAGGAGGTTGTTCTTCTGCTGCGCGTGGCGGAGCGGCCGAAGGCCGTGCCGGCCGATCGGGTGGTTGCGCCGATCTTCGATGACGAGGTCGGGGGTCGGCTGAAGCTGTTGAGCGTGCGGCGTGATGATCCGGACTTCCGTGCGATCGATTCACGGCTGTTCACCTATCAGGGCAGGACCTACCTGACGTCAATCTCGCACCTGCGTCTGGCGAGGAGCCGGGACGGCCGGCGGTTCGCAATCGAGCCGAAGCCGGCGCTGGAGGCGGCCACACCGGACGAGGCCTTCGGCGTTGAGGACCCGCGTATTAGTTTCATCGACGGGCGCTACTGGGTGAACTACACAGCCGTCTCCGACCGGGGCATTTCCACGGCGTTGGCGGTGACGGACGACTTCCATACGTTTGAGCGGCGTGGGTTGATCTTCGCCCCGGAGAACCGGGACGTGACGGTCTTTCCCGCGAAGATCGGCGGCCGGTATGCCGCGCTGCATCGGCCGGCGCCGAGCGTGCTTGGCGGGCGCGATATCTGGCTGGCCTACAGCCCGGACCTGATGCATTGGGGCGACCACCGGCTCGTCTGTCGCCGTCGGGCGGGGCAGTGGGACGCGCTGCGGATCGGCGGTGGGGCGGTGCCGGTGCGGACCGAGGCCGGGTGGCTGGCCATCTACCACGGGGCGGATGCATCGGAGCGGTACTGCCTCGGGGCGCTGCTGTTGGATCTGCAGGACCCGTCGAAGGTCCTGGCGCGGTCGGCAGCGCCGCTGATGGCGCCCGAGGCGGCCGAGGAGCGTCAGGGGTTCTTCGGCAACGTCGTGTTTACGGCCGGGGCCGTGACCGATGGCGACGAGCTGATCATCTACTATGGCGCCTCAGACGAGTACATGTGCGCCGCCCGGGTCGGCATTCGCGAAGTACTCGACGGGCTCGGGCCGGCGTGAACCGGACCTACAGTGTCTCGACGGTGATCCGATCGTTCGTGTAGACGCAGATTTCGGCGGCGATGTGGAGGGCCGCCTCCACGATTTCACGCGGCGACATCGCTGTGTGGGCCAGGAGCGCTTTGGCCGCGGCCGCGGCGTACATCCCGCCGGAGCCGATGCCGATTACGCCGTCGCTGGGCTCGATCACGTCGCCGGCACCGCCGATGATCAACGACGTATCGGTATCCACCACGCAGAGGAGAGATTCAAGCCGTCGCAGGGCGCGATCCGTCCGCCACGCCTTGGCCAGTTCAATGGCGGCACGCCGTGTATTGGCCTTGTACTGGCCGAGGGTGGCCTCGAACCGTTCGAGCAGGGCGAAGGCGTCAGCCGCGGCTCCGGCGAAGCCGCAGAGCACCTTGCCGTCGGCCAGCCGGCGGATCTTCACGGCGTCGTGTTTGAGGGTGGTATCGCCGATAGTGACTTGGCCATCGCCGCCGAGGGCGACCAGGCCGTCGCGGCGGACCGAGAGGATCGTGGTGGAACGAATCGGGGCGGACGGCATCGGATGGTTCTCCTCTGTTGGGTTCGGCAGGGCGCTGTCGGTTGACCGTCGGCGCCATGCCTGAGTATAATGACACCACCTGTCTCATCAGGAAAGCCAGGTGGAGTGCGCGCCGAAGCGGTGGCGAGGTTGGAGGACGCACTATGGCTGACACGCCGGACGCTGCAGATCGGGTGTTGAGCTGCCATCAATGTGGGGCCAGCGTCTATAAAGAGCATCTGGACAACGAGTTGGCGGGTTTTTACGCTGGCCAGTTGTTGTGCGTCCACTGCATGAAGGAGAAGCGCGACGCGACCCGTCGCACGGCGGTCTCCTCGCTTCCATCGCCCGCTGGCGAGGGCGACACGGACGACCTGGCTCCGATTTCTCTGGCGGACGAACTGGAGCCGACCGAGGGGGTGGGGCACAGCTCGGTCCAGTTGCCCAGTGGTACGATGGGGCCTGGCTACGAGGAGCGTCCCGCCGCGCAATTCACGCGGCCGCTGAATGCGGGCGGTATCGGCGCGACCCGCTGCCGTACGTTCCATAGCAAGCTTTCGAATGAGGCCGTCACGCATCTGGACTACCAGATTAACGAATGGTTGGATCAGAACCCGGATATCGAGGTCAAGTTCAGCACATCGACCGTAGGGATGTGGATCGGCAAGCACGCCGAGCCGAATCTCATCGTCACCGTTTTCTATTGAAACAGGTGAGCTGCCGAACAGGGGAAACAGGCAAGGCCTTTGCCGAGGCCCCCGCAGTCATCGCCGCAACGCCCGCCCGCATGTAGCCTCTGGATTCTATGATCTCCTGTCCAGGCACTGTTGCCCATCGTATCCGCTCGCGTGGATTGCCTCTACAGGATGCGCAGATGGAAGCCTCCGTCGACGTTGAACACCTCGCCCGTGCTGAACGGGAACTGGCCGGTGGCGATGGCGGCGACGGCTCGGCCGACATCCTCCGGCTTGCCCCATCGCCTGATCGGTGTGAGGCCGTTCGCGATGAGCTTGTCGTATTTTGCTCGGGCCGGGCCGACCATGTCGGTATCGATCACGCCCGGGCGGATCTCGTAGACGCCGATGCCGTATTCAGCAAGCCGCGTGGCGAAAACCGCCGTCAACATCGAGAGGCCGGCCTTACTGATGCAGTATTCGGCCCGGTTGACGCTGACCGTGTACGCGCTGATCGATGAGATGTTGATGATGGCCGGGCGCTCGATCTTCTTCTCGTCTATCTGGTTGATCATGATCTGCGCGACGGCCTGCGTCAGGAAGAACGGCCCTTTGAGGTTGGTGTCCAGCACGCAGTCGTAGTTGGCCTCGGTCGTCTCCAGCACATCGAGGCGTTCGGGCGGTGCGATGCCGGCGTTGTTGACCAGCAGGTCGATCCGGCCGAAGGTCTCCAGCGTGAAATCGAGCAGCGACTCCCGGTGGCCCGGCTGGCCGATGTCGGCGGGACAGGTTTCGGCGATGCCGCCGAGTTGCTCGATCTCGGCGCGGACGGCTTCCGCGGCATCCATATTCGTGTTGTAGTTCACGAGGACCGCGTAGCCGGCCTTGGTCAGCGCGATACAGATGCCGCGGCCGATGCCTCGCGATCCGCCGGTTACCAGAGCGACGGGTAACTCATTCATCATCCACCTCTTTTGCAGTTGCGTTGCGAGTGTGAATCATGCGGCAAGAGGGCCGGTGGATCAAGTCGAGGCCCGGAGCGCGGTCTATTCGAGGCCATCGACGCTGGCGGGTTGCTGTTCGTTGAGGACCTCGTCAATGCAACGCCCCGTCACGGTCAGCAGTCGTTCGAGGTTGGCCTCGGTGATGCACAGCGGCGGCATCAGAACGAGCACGTCGGCCAGCGGGCGGATGATCACGCCGTGAGCCACGGCCCGCGCGCAAACCTTCGCACCGATCTGCTCGCCGTAGACGAACGGTTCGCGTGTGCCCGAATTGCGGACGAGTTCGATGCCGGCCATCAGGCCGCACTGGCGAATGTTGCCGACGTGGGGTCGGGTCGCCATGGCGGCCAGCGCCCGCCGCATCAGCTCGATCTTTGCCGGCATCGCGTCGAGTGTGCGATCCTGTTCGAACACGTCGAGGCTGGCCAGAGCGGCGGCGCAGCCGAGCGCGTTGCCGGTGAACGTGTGGCCGTGATAGAAGGTCTTGCCCGCGTCGATCGGACCGAGGAAGGCATCGTACACCCGTTCGGTGGCCAGCGTGGCGGCCAGCGGCAGGTATCCGCCTGTCAGCCCCTTTGACAGACACAGCAGGTCCGGCGTTACCGCCTCGTGCTCGCACGCGAACATTCTGCCGGTGCGGCCGAAACCGGTGGCGACTTCGTCAGCGATCAGCAGCACGTCATGGCGGCTGCAGAGTTCACGAATCCGCGCAAGATGGCCCGATGGCGCGGTCAGCATGCCCGCGGCACACTGGATCAGTGGCTCAATGATGACAGCGGCAATGCAGCCGGCGGACTCGCGCAGGAGTGTGTCGAGGGTATTGGCGCAGGCGAGGCCGCAGGTCGTCGGCGACTTACCGCGCTCGCACCGATAGCAGTAGGGTGAGTCGGCCCTGCGCGTCTTGAACAGCAGCGGCTGATAGACGTTGTGGAACAGGTCAATGCCGCCCACGCTGACCGCGCCGAGCGTGTCGCCATGGTAGGCATGACGGAACGCGACGAACGTATCGCGCTGCGGCTGGCCACGATGGTGCCAGTGCGCATACGCCATCTTGCAGGCCACCTCGACGCTCGTGGAGCCATCGTCGCTGAAGAAGACTTTGGTTAGGCCCGGGGGGGCGAGTTCCACCAAGTGCTTGGCCAGACGTACGGCCGGTGGCGACGTCAGCCCCAGCAGCGTCGAGTGGGCGATCCGGCCGAGTTGTTCGGCAATGGCCTTGTTGATGTGCGGGTGATTGTGCCCGTGGAGGTTGCACCACAGGCTGCTGTGGCCGTCAATGTACCGCCGGCCGTGGGCGTCGATCACGAACTCGCGTTCGCCGGCGACAATGATGAGCGGATCACGCTGGTTCCATAGCGCATGCTGGGTGAATGGATGCCAGACGAACTGCCGGTCCCATTCAGCGATGGTAGCGGGTGGTGTGGCTTCCGGGATGTCATCGACAGGTCGGGTCATGGCAGATCAGTAAAGGGTAACGGGGGTGCCGACCGTCGCGTGGAGGGCGGTAGCGGCATTGCCCTGGTTGATGGCGATTTCGAGCATCTGGCTGCTGCCGACCAGTGCGAGCGGCTGACCGGCGCCGACTTCACCGTAGGTCGCGCGGATATGGCCTACCGAGCGGTCGTCGACGAGGACTTCCACGCGGCCACGTCGCGCGGACAGAGCGTTAATGTCTCCGACGGTGACGTTGGTGATCAGGTTGCCGAAATGGTCGACATAGAGAACCTGGCCGACGAGACGCATGCCGTCCGTCCGGTTGGGGTTGGGCAGCTTGAGAATCTCGAGGTGGTTCGTCATCGGTCCGATGTCGCTGAGCCGCACGCCGTTGGCGATGTGGGCGGCGACGGGCGCCATGACATCCCGGCCGTGAAACGTCGGGCTCAGCGTGCTGGAGAAGAACTTCCGGTTGGCGACCGTGCGGAGTTCCTGGAGCTGGGCGTCCCGGTGGATCAGTGAGACGATTCCGTTGTCCGGCGCGATGACCAGTTGGTCGCTGTAGCGAGCCATGAGGATCTGCCGGTTCGTGCCGACGCCGGGGTCGACGACGGCCACATGAATCGTGTTGGGCGGGAACCAGGGCCATATCTGGCGCAGCACGAATGCAGCCTGTACGATGCCGTGCGGCGCGATGTCGTGTGTAATATCCACGATGGTCGCTTTCGGGGCGGTCTGCAGGATCACGCCTTTCATGCAGGCTACATAGTGATCCTGCGTTCCGAAGTCACTGGTGAGCGTAATGACGGCCATCGACGCCTCGTTCGTAGTGCGGGTCCCGGACCTCGTGTTCATTATACCGGAACTGGCGTCAAGAGAGCCAGGAATCGTTGAGGGTGGCCACGCTTTGACCGCGCCAGGGGTCGGCAGTAGAGTGGCGCCGGCCATGACCCGGGAACGCGCCGAAACGCTCGTGTGTCCACCTACGCAAGACGGTGTGCGGACCGAGGGGCTGCAGCCGCATCACGGTGCTGCAACTTCCATGCGGCACGCTGCGCTCTGGTTCGCGGGCGTATTGCTCGTCGCGCTGGCCGTACGGGTCTATCTGGTTTCGGTCATGCCGATCATCAGTCGTGACGGTGTGACCTTCATTCGATATGCCCAAGGTTTGCAGACGCAGCCCCGGACGGAGATGCGGCGACAGCGGCAGCATCCGCTGTATCCGGCTTCGATCGCCGTCGTGGAGGCGGCGCTCCGTCGCGCCAGCGTTGCACCGACCGATAACGTGCGCCGGTGGCTGGTTGCCGGGCAGAGCGTGGCCTTTGCGGCGAGCCTGGCGGTCATTCCGGCACTGTATTGGCTCGGCTGCCTTATGTTTGGGCGGCGCGTCGGGGTGGTGACCGCGGCGTGTGCGGCGGTCTTGCCGGCGATCAGCCATTACGGCGTGGACGTGCTTTCTGATACGCTGCATCTGACGCTCTATGTCCTGGCGCTGGCGGCGGGCATGAGCGGCCTGCGGCGGCGGGCGTGGGGGCGGATCGCGCTCGCCGGCGGACTGGCGGCTCTGGCGTTCCTGACGCGCCCGGAGGGTGGCGAGGTACTCGTTGTGCTCTGCGGGGCGATTGTCCTGCTGCGGGCCTGG
>JAFGKA010000059.1 GCA_016928855.1 Phycisphaerae bacterium | reverse complement strand
GGGCTGCAACAACATAGCCCAGGGTCGCGAAGCGCACCCTGGGTACCGGTGCCGCACCACGTCCTCAGAAACCCTGTAAGGGTTTTACTCCGGGGCGTTTCGTCTCGGTTCGGCCCGACCGCAGGGCGTTACCCCATCGGCCAAGATGTTTACAGCAGTGGTCCGCTGCCCCGACTGACACAAGCCGCGGCTCGGTGGTGGCACGAAGCGTCAGCGCGCGACGGTTTCGTACACGGCGAGGGTGCGGTCGGTCATGTCGGCCACGGTGCTGACCGGCGGGGGGGCTTCGGGCGTGTCGCCGGCGCGCCAGGTTTGCAGGGCCGCGGCGAGGCTCTCGGGCGAGTTCACATCGAAGAGGCGCTGCGGGTTCGGGATCAGGTCGGCGATGCCACTGACGCGGGTGGCGAGGACCGGCACGCCGACGGCCTGGGCCTCCAGTACGGCGAAGGGGGCGTTCTCCGGCCACGTGCTCGGCACGACGAAAACGTCGAGCGACCGAAGAAAATCGGGCATCTCCTCCGGGGCGATCGAGCCGTGGAACGTCACGGGCAGGTCGGTCGCGAGGTCGCGCAACCGCTTGCCGTATTCGACATCCAGTTCGCTGCCGGCCACCTCGATGCGGCAATCGCGCCATCCGAGCCGACGAAGGGCCTCCAGCAGCAGATGCGGTCCCTTGTGCCGGGCCAGGGCGCCGGCGAAGCCGATCACCGGCGGTTCGTGGCGTTGGGCTGGCCGGGGCGGGCCGCTGAACCACCGCTCGTCAAGGCCGTAGACGATCCGCGAAAAGCGATCGTGGGTGAACAACGGGCGGATCGCTTGTTCTGTGGCCGCCGAGGGGAAGATCACATGAGCGGCCGCCTCAAGACACGCCGCCAGATGCGTGCGACGTCCGAACCATCGCCGGACGTCGGCCGGCGCCATACCGCGCCCAAAGCACTTGACCGCCAGAGCCGCAGCCAACAGCGTCGCCGGCAGGTGAGCCAGCTTCCGCACCGCCGCGCGCGGATGGTCGCCGGCGATGCATCGAACGCAGTCCGCCCACGCAACATTCGCGTCGCAAATGGCGCCGCTGGAATGAGTTAGCGTTGCCTTTGGGCACACCCACCAGAAATCCATCGTCGTGATGACGAACGGTATACCCCGCCGTTGGCAGGCGTCAGCGAGTCCGATGCCGACGTGGGCCGGGTTGGCGAGATGAACGAGGTCCGGCCGCACATCGCCGAGCAATACCTCGAGATGCCGCGGTGAGAGTCCGCGGACGCTCAGCCATCCGGCAGACGGGTACGAGAGCACTGGTGGGTCCTGCTCGGTCATCATCCCAAGCGGCAGCTTGGCGTGCCGGTCTTCAGGGTCGCCGGCGAGGTAGCGCACTTCATGGCCGCGGCGGCCCAATTCATCACCCAGGCCCCTCAGATACCGCTCGGTGCCCTGCCGATAGCCGTGGCCGAACTGCATCGTGGCGAAGAGGATTTTCACGGTCTGATTTCTCCTGAGGAATCCGGGCCACACCGTGTCGGGTGGGCGACCGCGGCCAGTTCGGCAGGGCCGGCATCAGAGACCACGCCTGCGGCGGCATCATATCGCGTGTGGTACGGAGCGGGCAATGAGCGGTTGTGCCGGCAACGAGGGCGGAAATTCGGGCGGCGATCTGGCGCGCGCTTGCGACCGGCGCGTGAATCGACTACACCAACGCACCCGTGGCGGGGTTATTCTCCCCTGCCAGGTAAGGAGTGTTTGCGGTGAGCACCTATGACCATTTCGAGGAATGTCCGTTCGGCCCTTTGAGCGAGCATATGGCGAAGGTGAAGGAGTGCGTCGCGCTCGTCGAGCCGATGTTCGACGCCGTGGGCAAGGGGAATTTCGACGAATTGCGGACCGTGTGCGAGAAAGCCTTCAAGATCGAGCACGAGGCCGACGAGATCAAGACCGAGATTCGCCGGCGGATTCCGAAGAGTTTCTATCTGCCGATCTATCGCGGAGACCTGCTGGCCTACCTGAAGCTGCAGGACGACATGGCCGACTCGGTCGAGGATGTCGCCGTAGGGCTGATGATCAAGCATCTGAGTCTGCCCGAGCCGATCGCGGCGGATATTCGCGAATACGTGCGGCGCGTGCTGAAGACGTGTGAGTACCTGTTCGAGTGCACGGATCAGTTGACCGCGCTGACCGAGGACGACCTCGACGGCCCGAAGGTGGGGCACATCCTCGAATTGGTCGGCAAGGCCGAACATGCCGAATGGCGGGCGGACAAGGCCCAGTTCTCGCTGGCCCAGAAGCTGTTCGCGATGGACGACGTGATGCGGGCCACCGACATCATGCTGTGGTCGAACGTCTTTCGTGAACTGGGCCGGCTGGCAAATCATGCGGACAACACGGCGGAACGCCTGCGCCGCATGCTGGTTCGGTAACGACTGGCGCAGCCAGGGTCTTGTTCCTTGTAGTGAGAGTAGCCGATGCCGGAATCTCTGCTCGCTTGTATCCCCCTTCTCGCTTCGGCGGAGATGAGCCGGGCGTTCCTGTTCATGTGCGTGGTGTTGGCGATCGGGATGCTGATCTGGGACACCGTCGAGGTGGGTCGTAATGATGCGGCCAACCTGGTCAACGCGGTGTTCGGGGCACGAATTCTGCCGCGAAACGTCGCCGTATGGGTGGCCGGGGCGGGCGTGGTGCTCGGCGCGGTTTTATCTTCTCAGGTCATTGACACTGCCCGCAAGGGCATCTTCGAGCCGACGCAATTGACGCTGGCGCAGGCATTTGCCGTCTACACGACCGTGTACATCGTCGATACGGTTCTACTGTACGGCTATTCCGCATTCGGGATGCCGGTCAGCACGACCGCATGCCTTGTGTTTTCGATGCTTGGGGCTTCATTTGTGTTGGGCGGATTCAGCATCGTGCATTGGGAGAAGGCTGGCGAGGTGGTCAGTGGAATTGTCTGTTCGATCTTCATTGCCGGCATTGCGGGCTTCCTGATTCAGCGGGCGGTGCGCGGCGCAATCGGCGCGCGCGGGCACACCCTCTCGACGCTGCTGATGCACGGCGGCTGGGCTGGCGGCGGCATGCTGGCGATGTTGTGCTATTTCATGCTTGTCAAGGGCATGACGAGCGTTTCGATCGTCAAGACGCTGAACGAGAGGCTGGTGGACCCCTACGGGGTGGCACCGCTCGTGCTGGGGCTCTGGGCCCTGTTCGCGATTCTCATCCACCTTTGCCTGATCACGTTCCGGGAGAAGGCCGCCAGCCGTCTGTTCCCGGTCCTCGCGATCATCGGCACCGTCTGTATGGGCTTCGCGTTCGGGCAGAACGATCTGGCGAACTGCGCTGCGCCGGGATTGGCGTCGTGGAATCTGTACCAGCATCAGGATGTGGCTACGGCTACGCACACGTCGGTCGACCGCGGCTTGCTGCTCGGGTGCGGTGTGCTGCTTTTCCTCGGCATGACAACGCGGAACGCCCAACGCGTGACCCGGGCGTCGGTGAGCGCGGGCAGCATGTCGCACAACGTCGGGCTGTGGGCGCCGCGGTGGTGC
>JAFGKA010000468.1 GCA_016928855.1 Phycisphaerae bacterium | reverse complement strand
GTGATCGATGAGTCCGGCGCGCGGATCCGGCTCAAGACGATGACGAAGCCGCCGAACCTGACGGAGATCGAGAAGGAAATCGAGAAGCTCTCGATGGAGAAGGACGAGGCGGTCAAGAACGCCGACTATGAGCGCGCGGCCGAGCTGCGCGACCGGGCCGAAACCCTCCGCGCGGACAAGGAGAAGGTCCAGAAGGAATGGCGCGACCGCTCGAAAGAGGTGGACGGCGTCGTGGATGAAGAGGTCGTCGCGGAAGTCGTCAGCAAGATGACGGGCATTCCGCTGACGCGTCTGGAGAAGGACGAGGCGGAGCGCCTGCTGCAGCTCGAGAAGGAGCTGCACAAGCGCGTGGTCAGCCAGGACGAGGCGATCCGCGCGGTCGGCCGGAGTGTGCGCCGCTCGCGCAGCGGCATGAAGGATCCGAACCGGCCGATGGGCAGCTTCATCTTTGTCGGGCCGTCGGGTGTCGGCAAGACGTACCTGGCGAAATGCCTGGCCGAGTTCATGTTCGGCGACGAAGAGGCGCTGATCATCATCGACATGTCGGAGTACATGGAGAAGCACAATGTCAGCCGGCTGATCGGCGCGCCGCCCGGCTACGTCGGGTACGAAGAGGGCGGGCAGCTCACCGAGCGCATCCGCCGCCGGCCGTACGCGGTCGTACTGCTCGACGAGATCGAGAAGGCGCACCCGGACGTGTTCAACATGCTGCTCCAGATCATGGAAGAAGGGCGGCTGACCGACTCGTTCGGCCGGCACGTCGACTTCAAGAACGTCATTCTCATCATGACGAGCAACATCGGCGCTGACCGGATCACGAATCAGAGTTCGTTCGGCTTCGAGCGGCGCGACGAAGAAGTCAGCTATGAGAAGATGAAGAATGTGCTCAAGGGCGAGGTCGATCGGTACTTCCGTCCCGAGTTCCTCAACCGTCTGGATGAGCTGGTCGTTTTCCGCAAACTGTTGCATGACGATCTGCTGCGGATCGTCAACCTCGAGGTCGGCAAGGTGGCCGCGCGGCTGAAGGAGCGAGGCCTGACACTCGAGCTGTCGCAGGAAGCGAACGACTTCCTGATCGAGAAGGGTACGGACGAGAAGTTCGGCGCCCGTCCGCTCCGCCGCGCGATCGAGCAGCATGTCGAGGATCCGCTCAGCGAGTCGATCCTCCGGGGCGAGTACCGCGGCAAGGGCCGGATCAAGGTTACAGTTGTCGAGGTCGAAGGCGAGGAAGGCGAAGAGGCCACGAAGAAACTTCACTTCGAGGCATTGGAGACCGAAGCTGAAACGCCCGGCGACGATGCTCTCACCGCGGCCGGCGCCGCGGGCACCGCCGCCGACGCCACCTGAGGCGCCGGCAGACAACGTAAACACCATCTCACGGCGGCCGGTTCCGCACCGGTCGCCGTTTTCTTTGGGCAACTCTATCCGGATGCCGGTCTACCCCTCTGAGTTGCATAAGAAGACACCGCCACGAAGCACGCGAAGAGCACGAAGAATGGGGTTTGTGATTCTCCAGTCCGTGCACACGGACTGAACCTGGAGCCAGATCGATGGATTTTCCGGCTTCTCGTCCGTTCACCAGCCTTCTTCGTGTCCTTCGAGCGCTTCGTGGTTATCCTTTCTGCAACGTTGGGGCCTATTGCTCGCCCTTGATTCAATTCGTCGTGAGTGTCGTCAGGATTCCTTCCGTGCGTCATCGACGCCGGACTCGGCCGTGAATGGAGCGGTGGCCTTGCGGACGATACACACGTGGCATATCGTGTCGCCCAGAAAGGGAGTCAGGCACCTTTTTGCATGGGTCGTCTGCTGACGGATCGGCGTTTCTCGCAGTTCACGGGAGGTATAGAGCGGGCCCGTTCCGCTCGGGCAAAAAGGAGCCAGACCCCGGCCGGCGGACACGATGAAACCGGACCTGATAGACCGACTCGACGCAATCCGCGATCGACTGCACCGCTGGCGCTGGCGCATCCGCCTCGTCGTGGCGGTGCTCCTGCTTCCGTCGTTCGGCCACTTCGCCTACACGCGATGGACCGGGCGACCGCCGAAGGCATTCGACGGGCCCTTGTATGACATGTTGTACGGACTCGACCCAGAGCCGCTACGGCCGCCACCCGAGGTGGATCGCACGGATGATCTGGTCGCGGCAGTGAAGCGCCTGCCGCCGCTACCCACGATCACAGCTCCAACGAGCGCGCCGGCCGGCATGCAATGGATGTACCGTTCGCGATGGGGAGGAGCGTTCCCGATTGGAGGCGATACACTCATGCCCCTCGCCGCAACATCAGGTGAGTGGACGCCGGCGACAAGGCATCATCTTTCGGAGATCGTGGCACATATCGAGTCACCGGCAGTGGCTGTTGTCCTTGATGAGATCGTCGCGCTCAGTGCCTCTCCTTTCTGTGTTCCTGCTGAGACCACGCAAGATGCGGAGATCTTGTGGCGCCTATCTGAGATCACGATGCTCCTCGTGGCCCGCGCGCGATATTGGGTGGCGGAGTGGAACGATGGTGATCGCGCCGCGCGCGACATTCGAGGCGTTCTCCAGCTTGTGGCCGGCGTCGAGGACGATGGCACGGCAAGATGCGTATGGCGAGGTGTCTTCGATCGATCGCCGGCGTTGCAGGAGATTCGGTATTGGGTGCATGATGGTACATTGGGCCCACAACGCTGCCGCGATCTGATTGCGTGGCTTGGCACCCATCCCTTCGATGCGAGGAAGAGCTGGGAAACGATGCTCCGTTGTGACTATCAACAGGCGACAGGTTGGCTTGACTACGCCTACACCCGGAACCAAGACGACGATGGCTGGATCGTGTTCTTCGCGCAGGATCACCACCGGTTGGCTGATCAGATGCTGCCATCGCTCAATCTGCTCTCGGTGTTCTTCGACGACCGTCGAACCGTTCGCGCTCGGATGCAGTCGATGTCAGAGACGCTGGTATCTCTTGGCCACCTGCCATTTCGCGACGCGGTACGGGTGCTGGATGCGCATGCCAAGGCACGGTCCAAGCCGACAGATTGCTTCATGTTCTTATTGGAGAGGTTCTGCCAATACTCGCCCTCGCGTCGCGCGCTCCTGGTGGACCTGGCACGCACCCAGGCCTCGCATCTTGGTACGATGACCGTGTTGGCGCTGGAGGTGTACAAACGCGACCACGGCCAGTATCCGGAAGACTTGGCAGCGCTGGTGCCGCAGTACTCGCCGACGATCCCGATCGATCCGTTCAATGAGGTGCCGTTGCGGTATCGGCTTGATGGGCGGGGCGGGTACGTGTTGTACTCGGTGGACGACGATGGCATGGACGATGGCGGAATTGTTGGAGAGGAACTCATGTTGCTTGGTCATCGGGGGGCGCGGTTCGATTTCCCGCTGAGCGAACCCCGGGGCGATCTGTACACTTTCGAATGGTTCCTTGTACCCGGCGACCCCGCAGACAGTCGCGACGATGAGGATGGCCGTGAGTGACACAACGCTATCGGCGGAGCGCAGAGCGGAACCGCTGCCGGAATTCTGGCCCACGATGCCAGCCGAGAAGCCGGCTCGCGCTATCTGGCTGCCGTGGCCGATTGTTGCCGCACTGGCGCCGCTGTTCTGGCTGATGCCGAAGCGCCTGGGGCCGCACTTTGCCGCCGCCGGTTGGCGCGCCGCACTGGCGGCGCAGCTTCTTTGGACGGTCTATGGGATTGGCTGCATCGTCGTCGCGCTAGACGCGCCGAATTACGGCTGGGTCACGTATGTCACCGGTCAATCACCGGGCCAGCAGCAACCATCCATCTGGGAATCGCCCACATTTTCAGAGATTGTCCGGACGCCGCTGGCGGCTCTCGCGATCAGAGCAAGCTACCACATCGAACGGGGCGAAGCGCTTCTATTGGGCCTTGCGAAGATCGTCGGCATCGAGCTGGCGCTGATCGCGGGCGGCTGGCTTCTGGTACCGTTCGCATTGAGCGGTCAGTCTGTCTGGCGAACATTCGGGCGGTGTGCGCGGTTGACGCTCTGGTGTTCGACGTCGGTGATCGTGCCTGGCCTGGTGCTGCAGGGGATCGTCGTGTTCGGCGGGGCAGGCAGCGCAGACTATGCGGACAACGAATCCGGAATCCTTCTGTGCGCCTACGTCCTGTGGTTCCTCTGGCTGTGGATTTGCTCGGGCCAGCGCTATGCCGGCCCGGCAGATTCTGTCGCACGGCAACCGCGCCGGCCGCAATGTGAAGGGTGCGGGTACATCCTGACCGGTCTGACCGAACACGATCGTTGCCCTGAATGCGCTACATCAGTCGAGAGTTCGTTGCCAGGCCGGCGGAAGCCACCGGCCTACGCGGAAGCCCGGTCGAGGCTGGGACGGATACCCACGTTCCTTCAGACACAGATTGCCGTGGTGGTCGAGGGCTTCTTCTTCCGGAATCTGGCACTCGACGGCGGGTATTCGGCCGCACGTCGCTTCGCTGTTCGCGCGTACCTGTTCGCTGGCATTATTATGGCGGTGCGACGCGGAGCCTCGTACGGGTTCGTGTCACCTCTTTACGATGTGTTCTTTGCCGTCGCGGCCACCATCCTCGTGGCCATCATGGTGAGTTCGATTGCCGTCCTGGTTATGGCTCGATTTGGCGCAAGGCCCATCCAGCCCTACGCAACGGCTGTGTTCTATTGGACCGCATGGCTCCCCATACCTGGCGTCGTCATGATAGGCGTGCTGGCTGTGGCCCGTTGCATCCCCGGCTCGCTTCGTACGCCGCACCTCTGGAATCCAAACGCCACGTTCCTCGTTGCCAACGGAATGCGAGGCCTCGGATTTCTCGTCTACCTTGTCCTGTTCGCTATCGCCCTCTGGCAGCTCTGCCGAATCCCGGAACAGATTCGGTTTCCCAACCGATAGATGGATCCCAACCGGCGTCGTTACGCGGCCACCGCGGTCCACTTGCCTCATGCCCTGATTCGTCGATGACGGTCGGTCATGAGATGGGAATCCTGCTCGCCACGGGGGTCTTGGTTGCGGCTGGGGGCGTAGCAGAGCCGACTCACTGCGGCAGGTGTTTCGAGCGGCTTCTGTCGTCGGGCCATGTGTGCGGTTCCTCATGCGTGTGGTTTTCCGGGTCGGCCCTGCGCGACCTCATGTTCAGAGCCCGCTGTCGCAAATCGCCCGGATCGGACACTATTAGGGTGAAGGATTCGAATCCGTCGTGATGTGTACGAGGTAGCCATGGACCACACGGACCGTCAGACCATCCAG
>JAFGKA010000467.1 GCA_016928855.1 Phycisphaerae bacterium | reverse complement strand
GGATCCTCGAAGTCGACGTACGCGAACGGATACTGACCCGTGAAACGCACCGAGGCGACGCCGGAAATCGGGCCGACCGGATTCAGTTGGAGGGCACGGACGACCGGCGGTTGCCCGTCCTGTTCCGTGCGGATGGCCAGGAACGAATCGTCCACTTGGCTGGACCGGTTGATGTTGTTGAAGATCTGCCAGTTGATCAGGCGGCTGCTGCCGTGCAGCCAGATCGTGCCGGTGCCGATCCCGCCGAGCGGAAACGCGACGTGCTTGAGCGCGTCGCCTTCGTACGTCGGCGGTGTGCCCCGCTCGAAGAGAGCGTCGAACCATGCCTTCGGCGGCGGCGTCTGGGCGCTGGGCGGAAAGTTGCCCGGTGCCGCAGTGGCGAGGCCGCCCCGGGCTAGAGCTCCAGCGGCTGCGGCGCCGGCGCCAATCTGGAGGAATTCTCGCCGGGATACTGCCTTGCATTCGCAGAGGGGTTCGAACTCGTCCATCCCGCAGTCCTCCCTGTCGTATCTGTTCAGGCAAGAGGGGGGCAGATCCCCCGTCTGTGCACCAAGGTCGGTTGGCCGCGCGGGTTTGTCAATTGTCATCACGCTATGATGGGTTGCCGGCGGCGCGGGACGATCGCGTCCCCACACGGCGTTCGCGGTTGACATGCCCCGGGGGCGAGGGGAACATGGCCGTTTTGCGGAAAGGACCGTCGCATGCTTGGTGGATTGGGTGATCTCGCGGGCCTGCTCAAACAGGCGAAGCAGATGAAGTCGCAGATGGAGCAGATGCAGGCCGAACTCGAAAAGAAGACGTTCGAGGCGGACGCGGGCGCGGGGCTGGTCGTCGCCACGGTCAATGGCAAGAGCGACCTGACGGACATCCGGATCGACCCGAAGGCCACTGAGGATGTGGAGATGCTGGAGGATCTGGTGAAGGCGGCGGTCGCGGCGGCGGCAGCCAAGGCCCGCGATGCCGTCAAGGACGAGATGGCCAAGCTGACCGGCGGGCTGAACCTGCCCGGGCTCGGCGGCCTGTTGGGCGGGATGTAGGCGAGCGGGTGGGTCGAACGGGACCCACGTAACCACAGTTCCAGCTTGAGCTTCTGGCAATGGGTGCTTCCGGTCGGTGTCACACGCAACCCCCGAACCGCTTGAACGCCTGATGAAGCAGCTTGAGCGGCTGCCGGGGATCGGTCCGCGCAGTGCCGAACGAATCGCGTTCCACCTGCTGCGAACGGAGCCGGAGGATGCGTTTGCGCTAGCCGACGCGGTTCGCGACGTGAAAGAGCGGCTGCGGCATTGCACCCGGTGCTTCAATCTGACGGACACTGATCCCTGCGGTATCTGTTCCGATCCCAAACGCGATGCATCGCAGGTGGTCGTCGTTGAGCAACCGAAGGACGTGCTGGCGCTCGAGGGCACCGGCGTGGTGCGCGGCGTCTATCACGTCTTGATGGGCCACATCGCTCCGCTGGAGGGTGTGGAGCCGAGCGATCTGACGATTGAGGCGCTGCTCGCTCGCGTCCGGTCGGGTACGGTGCGCGAGGTGGTGCTGGCGACCAACCCGACCGTTGAGGGCGACGGGACGGCCCTGCACCTGCACAGTTTGCTTACGCCGATGAAGGTGCAGGTCACACGGCTCGCCCGGGGCCTGGCTGTGGGCTCTCAGGTCGAATACGCCACCCGGGCCATGCTGGAGGCGGCGATTCTCGGCCGCACCGCGATGTAACGGCCGATAACTCCGACCGGTTCTGTCCAACGACGTTGTGGTCGCGCAACCTCAGGCATTGTCTGCGTCCCGGGGTCATCGCCCACGCATTTCGAGGGGCACTGCGGCGGCCGAATCGCGACTTCTGGCAAATAAAGTGCCGGAACACTGCGGCACCGGCCACAAAAATACGTTATACTAGCAACGGCAATGTCACAGTTTCTTTCACAAATACCGTCGCAGGTCATGCGGCAGGAGCAGCGGCTGACGCCGCAACTGATCCAGTCGATGGACATCCTGCAGCTACCGCTCGCGGCGCTCGAAGCGCGAATCAACGAGGAGCTGGATCGGAATCCGATGCTCGAGCGGGTCGAGCACCAGACGGCGACGCCAACCGAGCCGGGCTCGCACGAGCCGGCCGTTGCCGATCCGGAGGCGGCGGCTGAGGCGGTGGCGTTCAACCGGCTCGAGCGAATGACCCGGGAGTACGACTTCGATGAAGGGGACCGCGGCTACGGGCGCTCGTATTCCGGCGACGGGGAGCGCGACGCCAAGATGGACGCGATGGCGAACACGGCCAGCCGTCCGATCTCGTTGCAGGAACATCTGTTGCAGCAGTGGGCCCTCGAGGAAGTGGACGACGAGACCCGGCGTGCCGGCGAGCTGATCATCAACTTCATCGACGACGACGGCTGGCTGCATACGGACCTCGTCGAGATTGAGGCCCAGGCCTGTCCGACGCTGGCGGAGGGGGTTCTGGCCGAGGCGCTCCGCCGCGTGCAGACGCTGGAGCCGACGGGCGTCGGCGCGCGAGACTTGCAGGAGTGTCTGCTGCTCCAGTTGGATGCGCTGCCGGGCGATCACGAACTCGAGCGCGTACTGGTTCAGGAGCACCTCCAGGACATTCAGAAGAACCGCTATCCGGTGATCGCGAGGGCGACGGGGCGCTCGATGGAGGAGGTCAAGGACGCCGTCGCCAGCCTCAGCAAGCTGCATCCTCAGCCGGGTCACCTTATCGTGGATCGCGAGGTGCCGCGGATCATCCCGGATGTCATCGTCGAATACGCCGAGGATGGGGAAGGGTACACGGTGCGCCTGGCTCGCGGGAACTCGCCGCGGCTGCGTCTGTCCGCAATCTATTCGAAAATGTTGCGCGAGCAGGAGGGTGACAAGTCTGACCGCGAGTTCATCCGCAAGAATCTCGAATCGGCGCGGGCGCTGATCGATGCGATTACCTATCGGCGCGATCGGCTGCTCGAGCTGTCGAAGGTCGTCGTCGAGCGCCAGCGCGAGTTTTTTGACCGCGGGCCGCAGGCGCTCAAGATCCTTCGCATGAGCGCTTTGGCGGAGGAGTTCGGCTGTGATCCGTCGACGATCAGCCGTACCGTCGCCGACAAGTACATGCAGACGCCGCGCGGCATCTACCCGGTCCGGTATTTCTTCACCGGCGGGACCGAGTCGGCCAATGGCGAGTCCACGAGCTGGGACAGCGTGCGCTCCCGCGTGCAGGAAATCATCGAGAACGAGGATCGCAAGGATCCGCTCAGCGATGACGCCGTTGCGGCCAGGCTCGAGAGTGAAGGCATCAAGATGTCGCGGCGGACGATCGCCAAGTACCGCCAACAGCTCAACATTCCTCCCGCGCGGCAGCGGCGCGAGTACTGATCGCCGGAGCGGGGGCGCCATCCATCGCGCCGCCCGGTCGCGGTGTGACGCGAGGCGTGCCGGCTCGTATAATCCATTTCCGATTTCCGCGTCGTCGCCGGGTCAACGGAGTCTTTCGCATGACGCTCTATACGCGCACGGGAGATGAAGGGGAGACATCGCTGCTGAACGGGCAGCGTGTGCGCAAGGACGATCCCCGCGTTATCGCGTGCGGCGCGGTCGACGAGACCAACGCGGTGCTCGGTTGGGCGGCCGTGGCGTTGGACGAACCGGGCTTCGTGGCGCGCCTGCGGGCCGTGCAGTCGGATCTGTTCTGTGTCGGGGCGGAGCTGGCGGCGTTGCGCCTGCCGGCGGAACGAAAGCTCGATTCGTTTGCGCTGCCGGCCGAAGCGGTGGCGCGGCTGGAACACTGGATTGACGAGACGACCGCGACGATTGAGCCGGCGACCACGTTCGTGTTGCCCGGCGGGTCGGAACTCGCCGGCCGGCTGCATATCGCACGGACGGTCTGCCGCCGCGCGGAGCGCGATGTCGCGGCGATTCTGGCAGACGACGGGCATGTGCCGTCGAACGTGTCGGCCTATCTCAACCGGCTGAGTGATCTGCTCTTCACATGGGCGCAGTGGGCGAACCAAAGGCAGAATGTCCAGGATGTGCCGTGGCGGGCTCCGGGCAGGCAACCTCCAACGAGAGACAACACGGATGCGACTTAGTGTCGAAGAGAAGCTCCTTCTGATTGTCGTGGCGGCGACGCTGACGGGCGCGCTGTTGCTGTTGAGTGCCGGTCAGGGGTCCGAGCCGGGACAGAAACCGTGGCGCGCCGACTCAGGTCTTCATTTCGTGACGCGGCTGCTCAACTTCGATTACGCCTTTCCGACGCCCAAGGGGGTGACCGTCAAGCGGCTGGCGCGCGGCGCTGGCGCGGCCGCGGCGCTCGTGCTGGCGGCGGTCATGTGGGTCCGTCGGCACAGCGAGTCCATCGATCCGTTTCCCGTGCGGGGCCAGCCCATCGAGACGGCACCGGTGGCTCGGCCTCAGCGTTGGACTGACGCGGTTACCGCGGCCGACGGCGCCCAACTGGCGCTGTTGGCCTTTGTGGCATGGTCGTTCATCAGTGCCTTGTGGGCGCCGTGGTCGGCCGTGGCGCTCGGCGAATCGGCCTTGCTTGCCATGGGCGCGGTGTGGGCCATGTGTCTGGGGCGGTGCCTGTCCCGGCGCGGAGCGGTGGCCGGGACACTGATTCTACTGGCCCTGCTGGTGCTTACGGCCGTGATCGGCCTGTGGTACTACTACGAACGCAATCCCGTGCAACGGCTCAAGTTTCCGATCGGCAATCCGCTGTTCATGGCCGCCTGTCTGCTGCCCGGCGTGGTGGTGGCGTTCTGCCTGGGCGTCGGGTCGGCGCGCAAGGCCGTGCTGGCCCGTTGCGAGCGATGCACCGTGGGGGCGATGGCCGCGCTGCTGGCGTTGGCGCCGCTGTGCTGGGCCTTGCGGCTGACCGATTCCCGCGGGGCGATGCTCGGGTCGGGTGTGGGGTTGTGGGCGGCGGCGTACGTCTGCGCCCGCGGAATCTGGCGCTGGCTCTTGGTGGGCCTTGGGCTCGTCGGGATCGTTCTGGCCGCCGGCTTCTTCCAGCATCGCATGACGGATCTCGAAGGCGGCCGCGGTGCGTCGATGCGCACGCGCATCTACGGGTGGCGCTACGCCGGTGAACTCTTTCTCGCGCGACCGGTGCAGGGTCTGGGTCAAGGCGGCTACAGCCTCCAGGCCGAGACACTTTCGTTCGCCGATGCCGAGAACGATCCGCTGGCATTTCCCGGCGATCGGTTCACGCATGCGCACAACGAGTGGTTGGAGACCCTGGCCGATCTGGGCGCCGTCGGGATCACGTTGCTGGCGATGGCTTTTGGCCTGACATTCTGGGGCTGCCGCCATGTCGTGCAGGCCCGTGCGGGCACGCTCGAGGGCTGGTGCTATGTCGGCTTGATCGCGGCGATGGCGGCTCTGGCGGCCGAGGAAGCCACTAATGTGGCGTTGCGCCTGCCGGGTCTGCCGGTGGTCTGGTACACGGTGCTCGGGCTGATCTGGGCATTGATGCGGCGGGAAGCCCGGCCTGCGCAGCGCGCCGTGCCGTTCGCCAAGCCGGTGCTGTGGAGCGGAGCCGCTTTGGCGGTGGCCCTGGCCGCGGGCCTGTTGATGTGGAGCGTACGGAATTGGCACGGGGCGCTGGCCCAGGCGCGCGTGGCGGAGTTGCTCAATCGGCAGCAATGGCTCCAGGCCCAGACGGCAGCCATTGTCGGCCGACAGGGTCGCCTCGGTGCGGATGAGGTGGCCGATTCACTTGCCCAGAAGCTGTTTTGCCACATACGGATCGTCGGGTTTCATCTGGATTCGCTGATGACATCGGC
>JAFGKA010000466.1 GCA_016928855.1 Phycisphaerae bacterium | reverse complement strand
GGCCGGGTCAATCAGCGGGGATTCGCCGCCGTCCATGGCTACCGCCTCACCCCAACGGCGATTCGCAGAGACGGACGATCAGCATCGCCAGCAGGAAGACGAACCAACTGCCCCAGGCCACAGCCGCAACGATCAGCGGCCATTTCGGCTTCGGGGGCGAATCGCCGGCTGGGATGTCTGCGTCTGGAACGGCTGGGGTATCCTTGCGTGTTTCTTTCTCGGTCATGATGGCGCCACGTGCTCCAAGCGGTTTATCGTCCTGCGAGACTCTACACGGCCTCGGCGGTTCACACAAGCGCAGGCGCCGTAGCGGCCGGCGTCCCCGCCGGCCGGGTCTGCATGAGTGGCGCTGGCGCGACCAACGGAACGGCCGGCGGGACGCCGGCCGCTACGTTGCGAGTCCGGTCGGGCGGAAGCCTTCGTGCTCCTCGCGTGCTTCGTGGTTCAATCCTTCTTCACCACGAACGGCACGAGGGACACGAAGCAAAGCGCCACATGGAATGGTCCGCGAGCGCAGACCCTACAAGACTCCTTTCGAGCAATCTGCGTAATCCGTGTAATCTGCGGATCAGTCTCTTTGGCCTCGTCTGCATTTATCTGCGGATTCATCTTTTCGACCTCTTCCTTCGTGCCGTTCGTGTGCTTCGTGGTTCAATATCCTGCTTCGAGGTTCAATCCTTCTTCACCACGAAGAGCACGAGGGACACGAAGCAAACAATCACATTTCACGTACTCTTCCTTTGTGCCCTTTGTGGCCTTCGTGGTTCAATCCTTCTTCGCCCTGACGGGTAGTGCATCATGACGTCGCTGGCGGAGGCGGCTCCGCCGCAATTGAAAGCGGCGTCATGCCGCCGCAGTCCAAAGGGGCTTCGGCCGTGATCTCAGCCGAACGGCTCACGGCGCCTTCATGGCCGCATCGCCGACGATACGACAAACGGAACGGCCGGCGAGACGCCGGCCGCTACGTTGGGCGCCGCCGACATCGATGAGCGCGGGGCGGTGGCCGCGGCGCCGACGATCGGCTACGATCAGCGGCATGGCATTACGCATCCGCAATCTGACGCTGGGGCTGGACGAGCCGGAGGAGGCGCTTGTGGTCCGGGCGGCGCGGCGGCTGAAGCTCGCGCCGGACCAGATCGAGACGTACACGCCGGTCCGGCGATCGCTTGACGCCCGCAAGGGTCGCGAGCCTCGCTTCGCTTACGATATCGAGGTTACGCTGGCCGGAGGGCCTCGCCGTGAACGCAAGCTGGCGAGCCGGCTGCGTCGGACGGACGTGGCCGTCGCCGAAGAACCGTCGTCGCCGCGACTGACGCCGGGCACCGAGCCGCTCGCGCAGCGGCCGATTGTGGTCGGGTTCGGGCCGGCGGGGATGTTCGCCGCTCTCGTACTGAGCGAACTGGGCTACCGGCCAGTCGTCTTCGAGCGCGGCCAGGACGTCAAGCTCCGACACGCCCACATCCTCCGTGACTATTACCGAAACGGGCAGTTCGATCCGGAGAGCAATCTGCTCTTCGGCGAGGGCGGAGCCGGCGCCTATAGCGACGGCAAGCTCTATACCCGCGTCAATGACCCGCGCGGCCGGCTCGTGCTCGATACGTTCGTCGAGTTCGGCGGCGACCCGGACATCCTCATCGACGGCCGGCCTCACCTCGGCAGTGATAAGCTTCCGGGCATCTGTCGGCGGATTCGCCAACGCATCGAGAAGGTCGGCGGCGAGGTTCGCTTCGGCGCCCGTGTCGAGGACTTCGACGTATCCGACGGCGTGCTGACGGCGATCCGCGTCAACGGCGAGCGGGTCGCGGCCGGTCCGGTCGTGCTGGGCATCGGCCACTCGGCGCGGGACACGATCCGGCAGGCGGCCGCGGCGGGGATTGCCGTCGACGCCAAGCCGTTCCAGCTTGGCCTTCGCATCGAGCATCCGCAGGAGGCGGTCAATCGGTGGCAGTATGGCGCGTTTTGCGAGCATCCGAAGCTGCCGCCGGCCGAGTACCACGTGATCGCCAAACACGCGGCGGGCGAGCACGGCGACGTCTTCAGCTTCTGCATGTGCCCGGGCGGCATGATGCTGCCGACGCATGAGTCGCCGGGCGAGATTGCCACGAACGGCGCGAGCCGCTCCGGCCGCAACGGGCCGTTCGCCAACAGCGGGCTGGTCATTACGATCGACCCGCGCGAGATTCAGGATGATGCGCTCGCGGGTCTCGCGTATCAGGAACAATGGGAGCGCAAGGCGTTCGAGCTGACCGGCGCGACGTATCGGGTGCCGGCGCAGCGCGCCGCGGATTTCCTGGCGGGACGATCTTCCGACGGCCGGCTCGAGACGAGCTATCCGCTGGGTGCGGCGTGGGCAGACGTGCGCGAGATCATCCCGGATTTCGTCGGCGACGCGCTCCGGCGTGCGCTGGAGTTTCTCGATGCGCGGATGCCGGGCTTCGCCGGCCCGGACGCGATCCTGGCCGGGCCGGAAACGCGAGCGAGCGCGCCGGTGCGCATCGTCCGCGATCCGGCGAGCCGCGAGTCGGTCTCGGCAAGGAACCTCTATCCGGTAGGCGAGGGCGCCGGTTATGCCGGCGGCATCGTCAGCGCTGCCATCGACGGGATCAAGACGGCGGAGACGATCATCGCGCGGTATGCGCCGGGGCGGTAAAGAAAGACATATGGCGGAAGCAGAGCAGCCTCACGCAGGCCGCCGGGCCACCTCGTTTGCGTTGCACGTCACTCGGACACTGCCGGCACGGCAGTGGCACACGGAGACGGCGGGACGCCGGCCACTACGTTTTCGATCGTGGTGCCACGGAAGTCCACTGACGTTCCACAGAATTCGACCATCGCGGAACCACCCCGGATGAGCAGCAACAGGCAGAAGCAGAAGGGGGATGGAGCCACGGCGCGGGCTGGAACCCGCGCCGTGGCTCTGTCGTTTGGCTATTCCTGATCAGCACTCCGCTGGGGGATCGCCACCACTCGCTTGGCGCTTTCGTTACCAACGCGGTCGACGGCCGAGACGGCGACGCGGGTGATCGGATGTCCTTCGAGCGGACGGACAGCGGTCAGGGCGGCGCCGGGGAGGATTTCGTAGTCCCAGCGGCCCCTCTGTTCGACGTACAACACCCAGAGTGCGGCCGCCTCGTCGCCGTCGGCCTGCCAGGCAATATCGAGGCCATCCTCGCGCGACTCCACGCTCACTTGCGGCGGCAACGGCGGCTCATCGTCGAGCCACGGCATCACCGGGGCCAGCGCCTGTTTCGCATACACGCCCTCCGCGAGCTTCGTTGCAAGCTCGCCCCGGTCCTGGACCAGATGCTTCACGCTGAAGAGTACGTTGCCCGGCCCCTCTGACACCATGCCTCGGGTGATCATGATCTGGTTGACGACTTCGATCACGCCGCCCTCGCGGCCGGCGTTCCCGATGGACAGGCCGGGCCACAGCGCGCGATGGCGCGCGTTTTCGCCGACCCACCAGTTGAGCAGCACGGGGAAACTCTGCGCAATCCGCGAGATCGGCCAATACAACTGAGGTGTCATATAATCGACCCAGCCCTCGTTGAACCACAGCCGCACGTCGGCGTAGAGCACGTCATACTGATCCAGGCCGGAGATGCTGGACGGATGGCCGGGACGCCAGATGCCGAACGGACTGACGCCGAATTTCACCCAGGGCTTCTCGGCCTTGATCTCGCGGTAGAGCCGCTCGATGAACGTGTTGACCGCCGCGCGGCGCCAATCCCCGCGCGACATCGTTCCGCCCGAGGCCACGTAGGCGTTCCAGCTCGCGTCGTCCGGGAAGTCCTTATTGTTGTTGTAACTCGTGTAGGGGTAGAAGTAGTCGTCGAAGTGAATGCCGTCGATATCGTAGCGGCGCAGCACGTCCATCGCCACGGCAATCGAGTGATCCTGGACCGCTTTGAGCGCCGGGTCCATCCAGTAGTATCCCTGCTCGCCGAGCTTGACGACCATCTCGGGGTGGGCCTTGACGATCGAACTTTCCGCCAACTCACCCTTATGCGAGGGATGATTGGCGCGGTACGGGTTGAACCACACATGCAACTCGATCCCCCGCGCGTGCGATTGCTGGATCCAGAACTCCAGTGGGTCGTAGAACGGATCGGGGGCCTTGCCCTGCGTGCCCGTCAGAAAGTATGACCACGGCTCCAGATCCGAGGGGTAGAACGAATCCGCCTGGGGGCGCACCTGGAACACAACCGCGTTGAGGTTCGTCGCCTTGCACTTGTCCAGGATGACGATGACCTCTTCCTTCTGTTTCTCGACGGAAAGACCCGGCTCAGACGGCCAGTCCATATTGGACACGGTGGCCACCCACGCCGCGCGAAATTCCCTCGGCGGCGAGGGGATTCGATCGGCCATCGCGTTAGCGCCGAACCCGAGGAGCCCGAAAAATGTCACCGCCGCCAGCGAACATCCACACGTTGAACGTCGAAACATATGCCCAACCTCCTGGAAATGTCGGCGGCCGACCCGGCGCGACCATCCGCATGCGTGACTGGAAGACCGCGTGGTTCCGCGGATTCAACTCGGCATGGGGACCGTCCCCGAACCATTCGGAGGCACTATGACACCCGAAACCGCCTTGGTCAAGACCGGATTCGGACGTGATCACAAACGGTTTGCCCTGTCTGTTCGTCGGAGGCCGTTCAGTGCGCTCTTGTGGTGGCCCATCGGTTGACATCCAGGAGATGCGCGGCGGATACAGCCGACCGCGGTGCGAGTCCATCCGGACCGCTGTTGACGACGCGTGCCCGGCCAGGATGCACGGCCTTCGCGCTCCGTCGTGAAACCTTCTTGGCAGCTTCGCCGCCGCCCCTTCTGGTCTCCTCGTGAATGAGCCGATTCAAGAAACAGCGAAGCGCTGCCGTCAAGAGCAGCGCTTCGCGTCACCCGCCAATGGAATAGAGAACGCACCGACTGCTTACCGCCGGCGCACGAGAGCCATTCCCAGGAGCATGAAACCCAGAGTCAGCGGTTCTGGAATCGGCGCGTACGTGGCCGTCGAGGCAACGGTGCCGTCGATCACGGACGCAAACGAAGGTCTCCAATCCGGAGCGTCCGTCTGGACGACCAAAACGGCGCTGCCCTCGCCTGGCGCCAAAGCGCCAAACCCGATAGGCGCGCCGAGAAAGCCGAACCCGACCACATCCCCGTTCGCATCGCGGTCTACATACGAAGGGGATAGACGGGCAGTTGACACCTGATAGCTTGCGTCGGTCGCGAACGCGCTGAAGCCATTAAGCGTCAAGCGACGAATATCGTTCTGGCTCGTGGAATCACTCGTCAATTCATAGACGAACGTCAGACCTCCCAGGGTGTTGGAAGTATCTCCCGAGATGACGTGGGTCGTCAGCGTCCCTGAGAAGGTGGTGGTGTTGAACGGTGACGCCAACGGACCGGCCTCGATGACTCCGCCCAGCGGATCCGATTCACTGGGAACCGGATAGAGCGTTGCCCCGGGCGACAGCATTGCACCCTGAGCAGATACACCAACGATCGACAGGATCACTCCGGCGGCGACAACGCCGCGCAAGCGCATGGTATGCATTCTCTCTCTCCTAAATGTCTCTCCCAGAACACCGCCTCCCACCGTGCGGTTAATCGCATTCTAGCCTCGCCATAAACGAAAAGCAAGAGGATTTGTATGAACTGCACATTTCGGGCTATGACTATCGCCTATTCGGCGGGCATTACCGGCGTGTTTCCCGTCCGTGCACAGATGGGGTTGCTTCTCCAAAATTCGCCCCCGTGGCGAACGCCGGGCGCTATCTACGGCCCCTCCGAAACCGGCACGGACCGATAGTAGGAAGGTTCTCAGCAGGATTTGCGGGGAAGAAGACGCCCAGATAAAACCATACCGATATTGTCGCCAATCGACAAGTGGAGCGTTTCCTCAGGACGAATACAGCGCCGCCTTTACCGCACCGACGAATCTTCTTGCAGGCGACCCGTTCTCATTTCACAATCGGAAACGTCCGCGTGATTGTGCGGGTTCGGCCTTCGCGTTCGGCGGTCACCGTGATCGTCGGGGTTTCCGCCGTGAGAAACTGGGCATCGAAGAAACAGCCGTTCGGGCTGATGTTTTCGGCAATGACCGTCCGGCCGTTGACGGTCACTTTCGCGCCGGGCGTCGTCACGCCGCGGACGTTGACCATGATCGGGCCGAGCGGCAGGACCGTACCTTCCGGCGGCGAGGTCTGGACCACCAACAGCGGCGAGGCCGCGAGGGCTTCGATCTCGTCAGCGACCGCGGCCCGTGTCGCCAGAAGCATCTGCGGGTCGCGCGTGTGTTCGTAGAACGACTGCACCACACGCCGACACAGCTCCAATGACCGCTGGCGCGGGTCGAGCCAGTGGGCCTCGTCGCCGAGGCGCTGCTTCAACTCGCGCAGACGATCCTCCAGCGTCCAGAGGTATTCGTAGTCCTGGAGCCCGTCGCGCATCGCGCTGAGCCGGAGCGAGCCGAGGAATCCCTTCGCGCCGGGGTACGCGACCTGCGAATCGCCAGGAGGCAGGCCATCCCAGGGCTTCGCCCCCTTTTCGCTGTACGGATCACCCGTCTTTGCGAACCAGTTGAGGCCCCAGTGCAGAAAGCCGTCGAGCCCGTAGAGATAGCTGATCCAGTGCAGCGCGCGAGCCTTGACCAGCGGCTGATCGAGAAACCGGTTGGGATAACGGCCCTGCGGATGACAACAGGTGTAGAACCACACTTTTCGGCCCTGGCGTTTGAGGCCCTCGTAGTGCGGCCGCCAGAGATTCAAGTGCGACAATTTCGGCACCACAATATCCAGGTCGCCGACGTATTCTGTCTCAACCGCTTCGATCATGCCCACGTCCGGCGCCACTTCCCGCACGCGATTCACCAGGGCGCGATACGACGCTTCCTGATAAATAAACGGCTCGTCGGTCAGCGCGGTGAAGATGCGCCCCTGCCAGCCGCGGCGGACGACTGCCGCCTGCACGGCGGAGAGCCGGTCGAGGCTCGCCGGATCGCTCGTCGTGCGGGCGTCGGGCTCGAGCTGGTGTTTGGTGTACCGGCCGAGGCCGGTCAGATGCACCGCTCGCAGGCCGGCTTCGAACGCGATTTCGGCGAATTGCTCGAAGATGCCCGTATCCCACGCCGTCTTGCCGTCGACGCTCGTCGTCTGTGGGATCCAGCCCCAGGAGAACCACACCGCCGTCTGGCGATGGCGATGGAGGAACGCGCAGGACCGCTCAAGATGTTCCCAATACGCGTCGCTGCCGCGTTCGAGTTCGTCGAAGCCGCGGCCCGGGAAATCCCACCATTGAATGACGCTTTGGTGGCGAGCTTCCGGCAATCGAAACGCCCGCATGCGCAGCAGCACGGGCAGTTCCGCACGGCTGTTCCGGCCGGTCACGGTCAGCGTTCCGCGGTATTCGCCGGCCACGGCGTCGGCGGGCACGGCCAATTCGAGCCACAGCGGCTGCGGCATGTTCGGCTCAACATCGCGTTCGGCGCCTTCCCAGAATGGGTCGGGAATCTGCGTCGGGGCCTGGGCAACCAGTTCATCGGCCGGAACGCCATTCGTATTGGCCGTCAGCTCGAGATACCGCACCCACTGCAGCGTGGCGGCGGCCGCCGCGATCTTCGCCCCGCTGTCGGCGTGCACGAGGTCGCTCAGCGTCGCCGTCACGACGTCGGCCGCACCACCGGTCAGCAGTACCACCTGACCGCTGATTGTCTCGGCCGGTGCCCCGTCCAGCCGGAGAACCGCATCCGCCGCAGCGGTCGGCAAAGGCGCCCGAAGCACCTTCGCCAGCGGATGGGACGGGATGAGCTTCATGGCTTCGGCAGTAGCCCAGTCCGGCGCAACCATCACAACGCCAACGACAACCAGCAACGCACACAGGCTTCGCTTCAGCATGGAAGAGCCTCCATGGGCTTGAGGGTGATCTGTGCCGTCTCTTCACGCTCGCCGCAAGACGCGGACGCGATTCAAGGATGCTATGGCTGGCTTACACTGGCCGCAAGCCGGCCAGTGGCGCGGGCTTGCCTGTCCGGTGAAGCGTCTGCACGGGCTGGCCTGCCAGGGTGGCCTCCGCTGTGGCATCCGGGTAGTATTGCCGATTCTTGCCAAAGGAGAGCACCATGAAGGCATGTCGAATCGCGGCGTCTATCGCATTCTGGCTGGGTGGTATGTTCGCGGCCCGCACTGGATGGGCCGCCAGCGACACCACCACCGCCACGGCTACGCGTCCGCTGAACGTGCTGCTGGTCATCTCGGACGACCTGAACAACGCCCTGGCCTGCTATGGTCATCCGACCGCGAAGACGCCGAACATCGATCGGCTGGCCGCGCGCGGGGTGCGCTTCGACCGGGCCTACTGCCAATATCCGTTGTGCAATCCGAGCCGGGCGTCGTTCATGACCGGGCGCCGGCCGGATACGACCCGGGTCCTGACCAACGCCGTTCATTTCCGGCAAGCGCTGCCTGACGTGCGGACGCTGCCCCAGTTGTTCCAGCGGGCTGGCTACTTCGCCGCCCGCGTGGGCAAGATCTATCACTACGGTGTTCCGGCCGAAATCGGCACGGACGGACTGGACGACACGCCTTCGTGGAACGTGCGGATCAACCCTCGCGGCCGCGACAAGGACGACGAAGATGAGGTGATCCACTACACGGGCGCGAAGGGCAAGCTCGGCGCTGCGATCGCATATCTGGCGGCCGACGGCACGGACGAGGAGCAAACGGACGGCATGATCACGACCGAGGTCCTGCGGCTGATGCAAGAGAACAAGGACCGGCCGTTCTTCATCGCGTGCGGTTTCTTCCGCCCGCATGTGCCGTGCATCGCGCCGAAGGCGTATTTCGGCCAGCATCCGCGCTCGGCGCTGTCGCTGCCGGTCGAACCGGCCGGCCACCTCGACGTGGTGCCGCCGATTGCGCTGCTGATCGATCCGCCGCACTACGGGTTGACGAGCGAGCAGCTCACGGAGTTTCTGCAGGGCTATCATGCCTGCGTGAGTTTCGTCGATTCGCAGGTCGGCCGCCTGCTGGACGGACTGGACCAACTCGGCCTCGATGAGAACACCATCATCGTGTTCTTCGGCGATCACGGCTGGCTGCTCGGCGAGCACGGGCAGTGGCAGAAGCGAAGCCTGTTCGAGGAATCCGCCCGCGTCCCGCTGATCATCGCCGCCCCGGGCGCTCGCGGCGCCGGCAAGGCGAGCGGGCGGACCGTCGAACTCGTGGATATCTACCCGACGCTGGCCGAGTGCTGCGGGATCGACCCGGACGGCGCGGAGGGCGAAAGCCTCAAACCGCTGCTGGAGGATCCCGCCGCGGCGTGGTCTCATCCCGCCTTCACGCAGGTCACGCGAAACAAACGCGTCAGTGCCGGTGAGGGGCAGCGGCGCACGAACGTCACGATCATGGGGCGCAGCGTCCGAACGGAGCGATGGCGATACAACGAATGGGACGAGGGCCGCGACGGCGCCGAACTCTATGACCACGAAGCGGACCCGAAGGAATACCGCAACCTCGCCGACGATCCGCGGCACGCCGAGACGGTCAAGGAACTCAAGCGGCTGCTATCCAGGTCCGCGCCGGCTGCTCCGTGAACTTCGTGAATGGGCAGCAGGGCATGCCGGTGCCTTCGGCTTGGATATGGCGCACTTGGCAAGGCTACGCGATGAGTATAGTTCATCCCAACATTGCAGAAAGAATAACCACGAAGAGCCGAAGGACACGAAGAGGACTGGAGATCGGACGAGGAGTCGAAGAAACCACCTATCTCACTCGAGGTTCAGTCTCTATGCGTGAACTGGAGCGTCAGAAGTCCCATTCTTCGTGCTCTTCGCGGGCTTCGTGGTGGTGTCTTCTTATGCAACTGGGGGGGGGCTACGTTCCGTGACGGGTAGTTCCTCTGCATGGCAATGCATTCGACGCGGTGAATCGTGATCATCCGAGCACATCCGGAATATGACCGGCTTCGTACTGCACTGGGCGAGGTGATGGACGCCGACTCCATCCCCGAGTGGCTACAGACTCCGAACGAAGGACTCGGTAGACTCAAGCCGATCGAGCTGATTGAACGGGGCGCGATCGACCGAATCTGGGAAACGATCTTCTTCCTGCGGTCGGGCGTGCCAAGTTGACATCCTCCTGACAGGCTTGCTGGCCGCGCGCCGGCGGCTGGTTGCCAACCTTGTCCACAACCGGGATACTGGAGGGCCCGTGACGGCCATTACGGAGACGATGGCGGCATAGTCTCTTCCTACGGGTGGAAGGCCGGGTAACCGGAGCCCGGTTTCGAGGGAAAACCACATGGCGACGTCAAGACGTCTTTCTCGACGAGGGTTTCTCAAGCGTGGCGCCGCGGCCTCGGTGGGCTTGGCGGCGCCGTATTTCATCCCCAGCGGCGTGCTGGCCGCACCGGGAAGGCCGGGTGCCAACGACCGCGTCATCATCGGTTTCATCGGCACCGGCGGCCGCGCGCGGCAGTTGATGGACCATGTTCCGGCGGAAGGTCGCATCGTCGCGATCTGCGACTGCTACCGCCAGCGGTACATCGACGCCCTGAAGGAGAAGAAGAAGGACTGGAAGACCTACCAGTACTATAAGGAGATGTTCGAGAAGGAGAATCTCGACGCGGTCGTGGTGGCCACGACCGATCACGCGCGCGTGCTGCCGTGCATCCACGCCTGCCAGGCCGGCCTGGATGTTTATGCCGAGAAGCCGCTGACGCTGACGATCCGCGAGGGGCGCGTCCTGGTTGACGCCGTGCGCAAGTACGAACGCGTGTTTCAGGTCGGCAGCCAGCAGCGCACGATGGAGATGAACCGCTTCGCCTGCGAGGTCGTGCGTTCAGGCGGCATCGGCAAGCTCAAGCAGATAACGGGCATCTGCTACACCGGCCCGCGCGACTACGCCGGCCTGCCCGCGCAGCCGGTCCCCGACGGCGACGATTGGGATGTGTGGCAGGCACAGACCGAAGCGCGTCCGTTCAACCATGCGCTGCAGTTCGGATGGATGGGTTGGCGAGCCTATTCGGGCGGCGAGATGACGAACTGGGGCGCTCACGGCGTGGACCAAATTCAATGGGCGCTCGGCAAGTGCGAAAGCGGCCCCGTCGAACTCTGGCCCATCACGCCCGGCCCGCACGGACAGGTCGGCATGCGATACGACAACGGCGTCGAGGTGCACTACACGCTGCGGGAAGGCCCGTTCGGCGGCGCGATCTTCACGGGCACCGACGCGACGATGCACATCGACCGCAACCTGTTCAAGACCGACCCGCCGGAGTTCGTCCAGAATCCGCCGGACCCAGCCGTTGCGGAAGCATGGGAAGGCCCGGGGTGGATCTCCAAGCCCCATATTCAGAACTGGATCGACTGCATCAAGACGCGGCAGAAGCCGAACGCGGACGTCGAGATCGGGCACCGCTCGATCAGCGTCTGCCATTTGGCGAACATCGTGCGCCAGATTGGCCGACCGCTTCGGTGGGATCCGGTCAAGGAGATCTTCCCCGACGACGCGGAAGCCAACGCGTACGTGGATCGTCCGCGGCGCAAGGGCTGGGAGCTGCCGAAAATCGCGTGAGGTCGTTCATGAACCGTTGGGCGGCGGCATCCGTGGACACACGCCGCACCGCCTGCATGCAAGATGCATTTTCCCGGAGCACGGCCGTCGTGTTCCACACCATAAGAGGTAAGACGCATGAACCAGCACATTCGATGGATCGCCAGTTGGGTCGTCGGCCTGCTCTGGCTGATCGCTGTTACTGATGAAGTCGTCGCTGCTTCCTCCTACAAGGCCTTGACCTGCCCCGAAGCCTCGGCCGATTCGACATGGACCATTCTCGATCGGAACGGCGCCAACCAGCAGGTGACTCCGTACCTGTCGTCGCTCGGCGGCGGTGAAGGCGGAACGGGCGTGATTACGTCACCGCCGTTCATCTTCACGGGCGAGAGAATCACGTTCACGCTGTGCGGACATGATGGACAGGCCGGCGGGCAGGACAAGAACTTCATCGCCCTCGTCGACGCCCGCAAAGGCAACATTCTGGTCAAGACGCCGCCGCCACAAAGCGATGCAATGCAGGAGCGCGAATGGGACGCGCGCGGCTTTCGCAATGTGGAAGTGCGCATCGAAGTCCATGACGGCAACAGCGGCGCCGGATTCGCCTGGCTGGGCGTCGGGCAGATCGACGCGGGGCCGGCGATGCGGATCGATTTCCGAGAGGGCATGCCGGAAGGATGGGCCCGCTCGAAACGGGAAGCCAGCGTTCGCTTCGAAGACGTGGCCGGGGGCGTTCCGTTCCGCCGTAACGCCAACGCCTACACAATCATCCCGGCGTCGGGCTCGGTCGAGATTCCGTGCGGGTTCGCGGCCGACCGGCTGCTCTTCCTCGGCTGCACGGCCAGCGGGGCCAAGCCGCTCGAAACGTACGGTGGCATCGAAATTCACTATCGTGAAGGCTCACCCGACGTCGTCCCACTGCTGGCCGGCTTCACGCTCGACGGCACGCACAAGCGTCTCAGCCCGTCGGCGGCGCTGCACCTGCATCCGTCGGGCGATCCGTACCAGTCCTACTTGGCCATCAAGCCGCGCAGCGCCGTGATCGAGAAGATCCGCCTCGTGGCACAGCCGAAGACCGGGCCGATCCCGCGAATCACCGCGATTACTTGCGAAACCTCAGCCGAATCCGAGCGGCTGACACCGCTGCCGGCCGCGGCGCTCGACGCCGAGGAGGCCGCCTGGATCGAATCGCACACGGTCGCATCCGACGCGATCGCTCTGGGGCCGATCATGGAAGCGATTCGCAGGGCCCACAAGCTGCCCACCGCCAACGCACAATCACGCATCCGGTTCCGAAAGCACACGATCGACGCCGCGTTTCGAAGTGAAGGCGTCGCGGTGGCCGACTTCAACGGCGACGGAAGACTCGACATCGCCGCGGGCAATGTCTTCTACACCGGCCCCGACTGGAAGCCGGTCCCGATGCTGGGCGAAGCCAAAGCGTTCAACCGTTACGGCTACAGCGATGCGTTCCTCTGCTACGCCGATGATGTCAACCGCGACGGTGCCATGGATCTGATCGCGGTCGGGTTTCCCGGCAAGCAGACCTACTGGCTGGCGAATCCCGGCGCGGCTGGAGGTATCTGGAGGAAACACCTTGCCGTCGAACGCACCGGCAACGAAAGTCCGGCGTACGCCGATATCGACGGCGACGGCCGCCGCGAGTTGATCTTCATGGATGAGGGCCGGTGCTTGGCGGCGCAACCGACCGACGACCCGACGCAGCCGTGGAGAACGCGGGCGATCTCGAACGCAGGCGATCCGGCGCCCGGCCACGGCCTCGGTATCGCGGATGTCAACGGTGACGGCCGTGTCGATGTGCTCATCCCGGACGGGTGGTGGCAGGGCCAGAGCGAGATGCCGTGGCCGTTCCATGCCGCGACGTTCTTCGGCGGCGCGCAGTTGTGCGTGGCCGACCTCGACGGCGACGGCGACAACGACGTCCTCGGCAGCAGCGCCCACGGGTACGGCATCGCGTGGTCCGAGCAGACATCCGACGGTTGGAAGCAACACGAGATCGACGACACGATCTCCCAGACGCACGCCATCGCCCTCGTTGACTTCAACGGCGACGGCCTCCTGGACTTCGTCACCGGCAAGCGGTTCTGGGCGCACAACGGGCATGATGTGGGCTCGTTTCAGCCGGCGTTCCTCTGCTGGTATGAACAGCAGCGCCAGGATGGGCAATTGTCCTGGGTCCAGCGCATCATCGACACCGACAGCGGCGTCGGTCTGCACTTCGAGATCGTGGACCTCAACGGCGACGGCTTGCTCGATATCGTGACGTCGAACAAGAAGGGCGTCTACTACTTCGAGCAGGTTCCGGCCGCCCCGGTGTGAGAAACAAGCGCCACCTCTCCTACGCGTAGAGCGAGGAAAACCGCCATGCGTGACTTCAATCAGGACTGTGAAAAAGTGCTCCCCGCAACAGGCTCCAGGGCACGCATCGTCGGCGTGGTCTTGCTGGCCGCACTGAGCGGCGCGGGCAGTCTCGCGGCAACCGCCGCCGAACCGCGACAGCCGAACATCCTGTTCCTCTTCACGGACGATCAGCGCGCGGACACGATCGGAGCCCTGGGAAATCCGCACATCCAGACGCCGACGCTGGACTCCCTCGTGCGCGAAGGTTTCGTGTTCCGCAATACCTACTGTTTCGGCGGCAACTCCCCCGCCGTGTGCCTGCCCAGCCGGAACATGCTGCTGAGCGGCCGTGCGTATTTCCGGTGGGAAGGCCCCTACGCCCCCGCCGATCAGCCTAACGTGCCGGTGGCGATGAAGACAGCCGGGTACGTGACGTACCACCACGGCAAGAAAGGAAACACGGCACGGCTCATTCAGGAACGTTTCGACATCAACAAGTACGTCAACGAGAAGGTTGACCGCGAAGAGGGCCAGCCGGGTCGGGCTATCGTGGATGACGCCATCACATTCCTTCGCGAGAGAACGAACGATAAGCCCTTCTTCATGTACCTGGCCTTCGCCAATCCGCATGACCCCCGGATCGCTGCACAGCGGTTTCTTGATCGCTATGAACCCGGCGCGATCCCTCTGCCGAAAAATTTCCTTCCGCAACACCCTTTCGACAACGGAGAGCCGGTCATTCGCGACGAGCTGCTGGCGGGCTGGCCTCGACGAGCCGAAGAGATTCAGCGCCACCTTCGAGACTACTATGCCGTCATCACCGGCCTCGACTTTCATATCGGGCGTTTGCTGCAAACGCTCCGGGAGTTGGGCCTCGACAAGAACACGATTATCGTGTTCTCGTCGGACAATGGGCTCGCGATCGGCAGCCATGGGCTGATGGGCAAGCAAAACCTCTATGAACACAGCGCCAAAGTGCCGCTCATCATCGCCGGGCCGGGCGTTCCCCGCGGCGGCAGCGATGCGCTCGTGTACCTGCTCGATCTCTTCCCGACGTTCTGCGAATGGGCCAGCGCACCGATCCCGACCGGACTCGACGGCAAGAGTCTCAAGCCCATTCTGGACGGCAAGACCGCCGGAGTGCGTGAAACGCTCTTCCTCGCCTACCGCGACGTGCAGCGAGCGGTCCGTGACGAACGGTGGAAGCTGATTCGCTATCCCCGGATCAATCGGACGCAGCTTTTTGACCTGAAAGAAGACGCCGACGAACGACAGAACCTCGCTGATGATCCCGCCCAAGCGAAGCGCGTCACGCAGATGCTGACACAGATCGAGCGCTGGCAGAGACAGCTCGGCGACTCGGCGCCGCTCGCGTCGGAAGATCCGCAGGACGCCGCGTTCACACCACCGTCCGGCAAAGCGCTCGAGGCATTGCTCGAACGATGGAAAATGAACTGACCTGCGCCTGCCCGCAGCTACCTCACAATCGGCGTCAGCGTGGAGCCTTGTGACGAGCCGAGAATCGCCAGCATGACCCGAAGCGTGTGAACGGCTTCGGCCAATGTGCAGTCGACCGGCCCCTTGCCCTCGACGGCATCAAGGAAGGCATTGGCCTGGTTGACGAACAGCGTGTCGCGCTCGCCGGCGAAGGTCATCTCCTCATGCCACGGCGTGTCGGGCTCGGTCATCGAGCACCAGCGACCGTTGTGATACTCCATGCGGGCGGTGCCCCGCTCGGCCACGACCGTGATTGTGTTCTCGTTCGGCGCCTGATACTGATTCAGCGTGAAGACGGATAGCGTATCGCCGTGCCGGGCGAGCACGTGCACCGTATCCTCGACCTCGACGCCTTCGAGACACTGGTGCGCCGCGTCGGCCGCGACCGCGTCGATCGGCCCAACCAGCCACTCGACCGCGTTGACCGAGTGCGTCAGCGCGTCCTGGATCGCGCCGCCGCCGGTGGCATGGCGCGTGTAGTAGATCTCCCGGTAGGCCGGTCGGTACTTCGGGAAGTGCTGGCCCGAAACAGCCACGACCTGCAGCGGCCGGCCAAACCGACCGCTTGCGATCGCCGCGCGCATCGCGCGGAGCACCGGATGTCCCCGCAGCACGTACGCCACGGCGACGGTCACGCCGCGCCGCGCGATCGCAGCCTCCAGCGCGTCGATGCCGTCCAGGCTCGTGCTGAGCGGCTTCTCGATCAGCAGATGCAGGCCCGCTTCAGCCAGTCGCGTCGCGATCGGGATGTGCGACGGCGCCGGGGTGGCGATGACGGCGGCCTCGAACGTGCGGCCGGCGGCCAAGGCGGCGTCGAGTGAGCCGTACCCCTCGACCCCGTATCGCTCGGCGATCGTGCGGCGCAGTGTCTCGTTCGGCTCGCAGAAGGTCAGCTCGGCCCGACCGGTGGTATGGAAACAGCGCAGATGGCGCTCGCCGATCGATCCGACTCCGATGACAAGAACACGATGCGATTTCATATGCGGACTCCCGATGTTCGCACCACTATTGATCCGGCGCCGGCGACAACGCCGTCTTCGCCTTCGCGCCGATGGGCAGCAGACTCGCGAGCATACCGACGCCCATCCCGGCGACAAACGCCACCGGCATGATCAGCAGAAAACTCGGCCCCGGCTGGCCCGTCAAGACCTCCCAGAACGAGATCGTCACCGCGCTGCCGACGCTGGCCAGCGTGCCGGCCCAGACGCCGAACGACGTACTCCAGGGCACGAAAATCGCCATGCCGAACAGGATGAACAGCGGCACGACGAACAGATTGATTACGCGAAAGGCGATCTCGAGCAGATTCCCCGGCACAATGCTCACATACGAACTGATCGCCACAACGACGAGACCGATCACCACGGAAACGCCCTTCGCCATCCAGACCTTCGCCCGGTCTGATCGTTGCGTGCGCGAGAATCGCGACAGGAAATCGACCGAAATCACCGACGAACTGGCGTTCAGGCCGGACGCCAGTGACGACATCGCCGCAGCCAGCAGCCCGGCCACGACCAGCCCGGTCAGCCCCGGCGGCAGGCCGAATGCAATGTACTGCGGCAACAGACGATCCGGCGTGCCGGTAATCGATTGCCCAGGCCCGAGCAGGTACGGCTGATTGCGATAGAGCGCCAGCAACGCAAGACCGACCAACGCCAGAAAGATGTTGATCAGAGTTACAGCGATCAGCGACATGCGCATCACGCCGCGGCCCGCCTTCGCATCCCGCGTAGCCAGGTAGCGCTGAATCGCGACCTGATCCGACGAGGCCGTGCAGAAGAACCAGAGGAAGGCACCGACGAGCATCCACCCCATCGCAATGCGCGTGTCCAACTGGAAGCCGAACCGCGGCGCTTCCCAGTTCGCAGCCCAGGTCATAGGGAACCACGCGGCCACGCCGCCCATATGGATCGTGATCAGCAACAGACACACGAGCGCACCGCCGGCAAGCACGAAGCTGTGGGCAACGTCCGCCATTACGACGGCGCGCAAACCACCGAGCGACGTGTATATGATCGTCAGACCTCCGAGGAGAATGCATACCCACGGCGCGAAACGCGGATCGATGTGGAGCTGCGGCACCAGAACCTTGTCGGTCGTCGCGTAGATGATGACCGCCATCCAGACAACCTTGGCCACCAGAAACAGGGCCGAGCCGAGCAGCCGGACGCTCAGATTGAAACGGCTTTCCAGGATTTCGTAGGCGCTGGTAACCTTGAGGCGCATGAAAAATGGAATGACAAACCAGCCGATGACCCAGTACACCAGCGGAAACGCCAGAAGCTGCGTCAGGATCATCGGCCCGTTCTTGATGATCTCGCCCGGGATGGCCAGGAACGTGATCGTGCTGAACGTACCGGCGAACAGCGACAATCCCGCCGCCCACGGCCGCATCCGCCGATTGCCGAGCAGATAGGCATCGGCCGTCTTCGTCTTGCCGGCGTAGTAGAAGCCGACGCCGAGGATACCAAGTCCGTAGGACGCGATGACGAGCCAGTCCCAGCGGCTGACGTGCGAGGCGCCTTTTCGCTGCGTGTGCAGGATGGCGTTCGCGGCGCCGACACGGGCGTCGGCCGCCGAATCGTCCAGCATCGCTTCGAGCAGCGGAATGTCGCTGACGAGGCCCGCGACGGCAAACGCGTTGGCGGCTTCGTACTTCTCGGCCTCGCTGCCGTTGCGCAGATAGCCGATCAGAGCTTCGCGAAGGGGCTCACGGTTCACCTTCGGGCCGGCGTGTACCAGCGCCGCACTGACCAGGTAGACCCGCGCGGCCGAGTCGATCGGTTCCGCATTCGCTGCTTCGACCAACGTCCGCCGCGTGGCGTCCGAAACGTTCGTCTGAAATCGCAGGGCATACGCCGCCAGTCGCCGCGACGTAACGTCTTCCGAGGTCAGCCGTTGCGCCAGCTTGGCGCCGGCCTGCCGATCGCCGCCGGCCGCCAGGGTCCAGGTCGCCAACGTCGCCATCACCGGATCGGACGACGCACTGGCGGCCACCGCGGCCTCGCGTGCCGCACCAGGAAGCGGCACACGCAGCTTCGCCAGCGTTTCGACGGCGTGGATGCGGTCGGGCCCCTTCGGATCGACGAAGGCTTCAATGATCTTCGCGATCCACGGTTCGCGCTCGCGCGGGATGTACGTCGCTTGTGCCAGAACCCGCCAGATGCCGATGCGAAAACGTGGCTCGGTCTCGCGGCGCGTGCGTTCCTGCTCGAAGGAGGCATGGACACCCTGCGGATAGTCCAGCGCCAACAGGCACTCGGCCGCGTGCACCTTCGGCCAGTCGTGGCCGCTGTTCAACGCGTCGCGCAGCACGGCCAGTGCCCGTAGCCGCAACGCTTCCTCCGGTTGACCTTCGCTCGTCGCCTGCGCGTCGCAACCGCACAGCCACAGGATCGGCAGGAGAAGGAAGACGCAGCGTTGTTTCGCGATCGGCATGGCCGGCGCTCCGTCGTGCCGATGCGACCGACGTCACCGCTTGCGCGGCAGCGTCGATTCGCGCTCGATCACGCTGAGGTCGATTTCGATCGTGGACGCCTCTTTCGTTCCGGTCAATAACACCCTCGACAGCAACTCCGCGCATCGGCGGCCGAGTTCCTGGTCGGACGGCACGCCGATCGATGAGACTCGCGGGTAACAGAACTCGAACAACGGATGATGCCCGAGCCCGACGAGCTGGAGGTCCCGCGGAATGCGCAGACCGCGTCGGGCCGCGACGGCCAGCGTCGCCATCGCAAACTCGGTGCGCGTGGCGAGGATGCCGTGCGGGCGATCCGGCGCCGCAAGCAGCCTGTCGATCCGCTCGGTCAGAGCCGCCGCATCACTCGGCAACAGGGTGTAGAACGCATCCGCATCGGGCTCAGGCTGTTCCAGCAACCGGGTTGCGTCACATACGCCGGCCAGCAGCTTGCTTTCGCCGCCGACGAGCTGTTCGCCGCACAGCGTGACGACCCGCCCGGACCGGCATAGCAACCCGCCGGCCACCAGCCCGGCGCGGCGCTGATCCACGTAAACATTCGGCAGGTGAATGCTCGGTTCGACGTCGCCGATGACCACGCACGGCACGCCGAGCCGCTCAAAAACGCGCTTCCATCGTGCCGGCAACGACAGCAGCAGGTAGGCGGCGTCCGCGCCGCGAACCTGCTCGGCGACGATGGCTTCGATGTCGTGCGTTTTGGCCGCTGCATCGAGGAACAGATATCTCGACGACGAGAAGGCCAGGGCCTCGTGCAGCCCCTCGGAAAGCCCCGGCAAGCGAAACTCGGCCTGCAACCGGCGTTCGCTGAGCAAGACCCAGTAGGTCAGTGTAGGCGGCTCGGGCGCAAAGCAAGATCGAGCCAGACGCGGAGCGTGTGGCGTAACGCGCAGGCGTCGGGCGCCGTCTTCCCGCTGTGCCCAGCCCTCGGTCTCGGCCCGCTGCAGTGCCTTGTGCGCCGTGACAAGGCCAATCCCCGC
>JAFGKA010000465.1 GCA_016928855.1 Phycisphaerae bacterium | reverse complement strand
TGTCTTTGTGCCTTGGTGGTTTTCATTCCGTGTCCTGGTGGTTCTGAAATCAGGTAGGGTCCACCCTGGCCGACCGTGCGGTTGTGAGGGCAGTGGCGGTGAGGGAATGGTCTGCGGGCGCGGACCGGACCCAAAAGACATTCAACCACAAAGGCACAAAGTCACAAATAAGGCATAGAAGAGGATACGGAAAGGAATTGTGATTTCTCTGCTTGGTGTCTTTGTGCCTTGGTGGTTTTCATTCCGTGTCCTGGTGGTTCTGAAGCCGTGTTCACAGGGCCAGCCTCTCGATGCCGTCCCTGATGAGCGGCACGTTGAAGTTGATGAGCAGCCCGAGTCGGTGACCGGTCAGTTTCAGGTAAGTCAGAAGCTGGGCCTTGTGCACCGAATGCATCATCTCCACGGCCTTCAGCTCGATCAGTAGCCTTCCATCGACGCGCAAGTCGACCCGCATGCCGGCATCCAGTCTGATACCGTCGTAGATCACGGGCAGATCAACCTGGGTTTCAACGGTGAGTCCGCGTTTGCGCAATTCGTGTGCCAGACAGACCTCGTAGACCCGTTCGAGGAGTCCGGGGCCGAGAGCGGAATGCACTCGATAGGCCGCGTCTACGGCCATGCGTGCAATGTCGTCTACCTCATCCGGAATGGGCTGCTGTGGCTGACTGTCGAACATGGCCTGACGTCTCCTATCGGCTCGTGACCGAAGCAGTGTAACCATGAAGACGTCGAACCACAAAGACACAAAGGCACAAAGAAGGCGCAGGCAAATATACGGAAACGATTTCGGGTTTCTCTTCTTCGTAGCCTTGTGCCTTGGTGGTTCTGAAGCCGCGTTTGCAGGGTCAGCTTCTCGATGATCGCCGGCACACCCAAACGCAACGGCGACAACAACCCGACGAACGAGAACAACAACATCGGGTTCCGCGTCTCCGAAGCCCCTGAATTGCAGGTGGCATGAACCTGCGGCCAGATCCGCGCGGGTGGATGAAGCTCGCGCGGCCGTGCCGTGCTCAGGGACCACCCGGCTGTCCGGCGTGCCCGTCGTCAAGGCGGGCAGGCGAAGAAGAAGGCCCGGTCGTGGCGAGTAGCCGCAAGGCGAAAGGCGCGGCCGGGCCGCGTTTGACTCGTGCATGCTCGACCTGCGGGCCGTCCAACTCAACGGCGACGGGGACACTTTCCAAGCCTGTCGCATCAAAGAAGAATGCCGCGGGCTGTACCCCTGCCGTTCACGGGTGCGGCGAAGACGCAGGAATGCTGCGTAGCGGGAGGCGAGTTACACCCAACCGAAAACGGTACCGGCCTACGGGCCACTCGATCGCAGCAGTTGAATCAGATCGTTGACCGAGACCTCCGCGAACGTCGTGCGAGAGTCCGACATGGCGTACGGAATGACCAGCAGGCCGTTGTGCACCATCGCGCCGCAGGAGTACACGACATTGGGCACATAGCCCTCGCGCTCCGATTCCGTCGGCACAATCAGCGGCTCGCGGAGCCGGCCGAGGATCCGCCCCGGCTCGTCCCGGTCCAGCAGCAGCGCACCGATACAATACTCGCGCACCGGACCGACACCGTGTGTCAACAGGATCCAGCCCGCCTCGGTTTCGAGCGGCGAGCCGCAATTGCCGACCTGGATCAGTTCCCAGGAGGCTGTCGGCTTGTACAACGACTTGGAGTCGTTCCAGAAGCCAATCTCGTCCGAGCGGAGCAAAAAGAGGCTCTCGCCATCATGCCGGGACACGCAGAGGTATTGGCCGTTCACCCGGCGGGGAAACAGGGCCATCCCCTTGTTCCTGGCATAGCGACCGCTCAGGGGCGTTACACGAAGCGTCTTGAAATCGCACGTATCGAGCAGCATCGGCAGCAGCCGCCAGCCGTTGTAAGCGGTGTACGTGCCGTAGTAGTGGACCGTCTGATCATCGTCGACGAAGCGGACGAGGCGGAGGTCTTCCATGCCGCGGCTTTCGTTTTCCGTGGCCGGGAAGATCACCGTTTCCGACGGCGCACATTCGCCCGGGAAGCGGACTTCGTAGCTGGCGCGGGCCAGCCACAGCATGTCTTCGGCGGCGCTCTCGAATGCCTTGGGGTGGACCGGCGACTTCATGAACTCGTCGATCGTTCGTTGCAGTTGACTCAGCGTGAACTGCTCCGGCAGCGCCTCGAGCATGGCGAGCACGAGTTCATGGGGGATGTCCAGGTCGTCGATCTTGCTGAGGAACCAGCCGCGCTCGAATTCGCGGTCCGGCACCGGGGCCGGCGCGTAGGCAAACGGCGTTGTCGGATCGAGATGCAGTTCGCCACTGGCGTGCAGAAGGCCCTGGCGAAACACGATTGAGGACACATGTCCCTCGCCCGTGGCCCGAAGGCTCATCAGGAACCGCGCGGCTCCTTCCGGCACGCCCCCCTGATCGGGGTGCAGTACGATCGACGGATTGAACAGGGCTGCCGATTCGATCGAGTACTCCATCATGAAATACGCGCCGATCAGGAGCCGGCGCGATTCGGAGACGACGGTGCCGACCGGCAGGTAATCGCAGACCTCGGCGTAGCTCTCCAGGAACTCGGCTTCGAGATTGCGATGCCGCGACGAGAAATCCTTCATGACCTCGGCCAGCAATTCGACGACCCGCGTCTCGTTCAGCTTCATGATGCGTTTGAGAATCGCGCGGAAGCGGCGCACATTGCCAAAATCGAAGAAGCGTGCAATCACACGCTTGTCATCGGGTTCCAGTTCGTCCGAATGTCGGATCACGTTGAGGGGTTCGATTCGCATACGTCCGTTCCCGGTTTCACTTTGCGTCAGTTGCCGTTTCGGTTCAGCGGTCCGGTGAGGGGGGCAGGCACCGCTTCGCCTGGACCCCTGATGACTGGCCGGCGCTTGTCCGCGTATTGCGGTGATTGCCCTGACGACGGTGTCCGCTCAGCCAAGGAGGAGCCAGACTCCGGCCAGAGGGGCGACGGCCTCGCCATTATAGCGGTTCGCCTGTCCACGTCCCGCACCGGTCCCGGTGTCGCTTGCCGACAGCCTCGCTACAATACAGACATCGGGGCCGACGGCCAGGAAGGCTCCGTTGAGAAGAGGGGCGACCATGTCGCCTTGCTATCGGGAGGAACGTACGATGTCGAGACTTGGCAGGGAAGACGCTTACTTCATGGCTCAGGAGGCCGAACAGCGGGCCAAGCTGCGGGCTGAACTCGAGGCCAAAGCGGCGCTGGCGGCCGAGCATCACGCGATTGCCGAACAGGTTGGTGTGACGGATCGACAGCTTGCCGAACGGGTGCGAGCCCTCGGCTTCGACGGCGAGACGGCACGCGTGCTCTACCTCATGCCCCTGATCGCTGTAGCCTGGGCGGACGGTTCGCTCAGCGACAAAGAGCGGGACGCCATCCTTCGGGTGGCCGGGACGCACGGCATCGAGCCCCATACGCCGGCAGGGATCATGTTGGCGACGTTGCTGGAAGAACGTTCGTCGGGCATCGTGCTCGACCAGATTCTCGACGTGCTGAAGGCCGTGCTTCACGCCAAGGGCATGCATCCGCACAGCATGCTGGAAGCCTGCGTCGAGGTCGCCGAGGCCAGCGGTGGCTTCCTCGGTTTCGGCAACAAGGTCAGCCCGGAGGAGCAGGCCCTGATCGAGCAGATCGCCGGAACCTTCGGTCCGGAGGACGTGGACCGGATCACGGAACGTCTGGACTGAAACGGTGGTCGCGGCGCGACCTTGCCGGTTCCGCGGTGGGATGGTTAAATGCCTGCGGATTGCATGATCCGGCGGAATGGATTCACCACGTGCATTGGAGCCTTTGATGACTGATCAAGAACTGGCCGCGGCGATACGGAAGGCCGCGTACCTCGAAGGTGACTTCCTCCTGCGGTCCGGCAAGCGGAGCAAGTATTACCTCGACAAGTACCTCTTCGAGACGCAGCCGGCAATTCTCCGCGAACTTGGCGCGCGGTTGGCCAAGCACGTGACGCCCGAAACGAAACGCATCGCCGGGGCCGAACTGGGAGCGGTGGCGTTGGCGGCGGCGACGTCGATGGCGTGCGGCCTGCCCTTCGTGATCGTTCGTAACCAGAAGAAGGATTACGGTACGTCCAAACTTGTCGAGGGTAAGATCGAGCGAGGCGACGTGGTATTGATCGTCGAGGACGTCGCCACCACCGGCGGCCAGGCGATCGAAGCGGTCAAGTCGCTGACCGACGCTGGCGCCGTCGTGCAGAAGCTCGTGGCGGTCATTGACCGGCAGGAGGGCGCGGAGAAGAACTTCGCCGAAGCCGGCGTGGCGTTCGAGGCGATTCTGACGAAAGCCGACCTCGACGCCGTGGCATAGAAACAACACGGGCATACGCTTCGGCGATCCGAGCCGTGTGCCCGTTCCTTTTTGTCTGGCGTTCTGGGCCCTCTCCCCGGGGCGTCTGTCGCCGTGCGTGTCTTGACTCAGTTCCAGGCGGCGGCGCCGAATTCGAGCAAAGCGACAATGACGGGGATGGCGGCGATCGCGACGGCCCATCCGGCCAGGACCCGGCCCGTGCGGACGTTGCGCCGGCCGATCACCTCGCAGAGGCACAGCACGAATCCGACAATGGCGAACTTGTACGCCACAATGCCGGTCGCGTCCCATCGTTGGATCACCCAGTTGGCCAGCACGTTCAACTCGACGCCACCGGCGTGCAGGATCATCCATGTCAGCAGCACATCGAGGCAGGACAGAAGCACGTAGCCGGCGTACGCGCGCGGATAGAGCACGCGCGTGGCAACTCGGGTGTCAGCCGTTTCGAGAGTGGTGGTGAACGGACTTGGAGGTCCGGGTCGGCCGTACACAATCGGTCCGGGCGTCTCAGGCGCCGCGTTCATGGCGAATCCCTCGCACCGTCTATGCCAGTATATGCACCTCTGACCGGAAAGTTTCGATGATCCGATAATTTCTGGCGGGATTATCGATAAATCGGATCTTGCGGAACCGATTTTGTGTTGGCTCCGGCCGGCGCGGGATGTCGGAAGCCGGTCCCGTACGGTCGCGGCGACGAGGGACAAGCCTGCGTCGGTCCGCCTATGCCCGATCGCCGGATCCGCGGCGGGCAGGGCCTGTGGGTGTGGCGTGCGGAACCGGTGCGTTGACATGACGTCACCATCGTATGACACTGGGCACCGGCGGCGCGGAGTGTGATGACCTTTGTATGGCAATCGTTTCCTTTCCAGACGCGCCGGCAGGCCGATGCATTGCGTCCGGCGAATCCGATCGTGACTTGACCTGTGCTGTGCGATCACGTCGTGCTCGTGTTCTGAGGTCGGCTTCGCGGATACGTGGCTTTCTCATGGAGGAACAGTTCCCGTGCGCACCCCATTCGTTTCCGCGGCAGGTCGGTCTGTACTGTGGCTGGTGGCCTTTACCTTGTTTTCGGCGCTCCCACTGGCCGCCGAAGAACCGTTTTTGGACATTTCGTTTGAGCAGGCGATGAAAGACGCTGCAACGTCGGACCGACCCATCTTCATCGACTTCTACACTACCTGGTGTCCGCCGTGCAAGATGCTCGATGCGCGAACGTGGTCTGACTCCAACGTCGCCAAGTGGTTGCAGGAAAAGACCATTCCACTCAAGATCGATGCGGAAGCGCAGGCGCAGCTTGCCGAGCAGTACGCGCTTCGGGCATACCCGACACTGCTGTTTCTCAAGGCCGATGGCACGGAGATTGACCGCATCGTCGGGTTTGTGGATCCGGACGAGTTTCTAACGGAAGCGGAAGGTATCCTCAGCGGGAAGGATCCGTTGACCCGTGCCCGGGCCAAGCTCGAAGAAGCCGGCGAAACGGACCCCATGGCCCGCATGGAATTCGCGAAGAAGCTCGATCAGATGGGAAGGAACGAGGAGGCGCTCACCGAGTACCTCTGGTGCTTCGACGAAGGGAACCAGCACGATATGAGCTTCGTCGGTGTGCGTCTCTCGTTTCTGTTGAGCGACATCGCGAAGCTGTCGAAGCGGTATCCGCCGGCCCGGATCGCCATGCTCGACCGGCGCGACCGAGCTGTCGAGCGGATCCTGGCCGAGGATGAGGACCACCTCCTGGTGATGGAGGTTACATCCATCAACGAGAACTTCGACGAAGGGAAGAATACGCTGGAACTCTACGATCGGCTCAAGGCGCGGGATCCTCACGGCCGAGTGGTCCGCATGATGCAGGATGACGTGTTCGACCTGTTGCTGGAGTACAAACGCTATCAGGAATTGGCCACGAGCTGGGATATTCAGGCAGGCGTGGACGCCGCGTTCGACCGGACCAGGTCCAGCCTGCTCAGCCGGGTCATCCGAGGCTTCCGGCCGAAGGAGACGCAAGAACGGCAGGCGCGTTACGAACGCCATCGGATGCTCAGGGAGGTTGGCCGGTACTACGAGATCTTTCTGGGTGTGGGCCGGCTCGACGATGCCGCCCAGGTTGCCCAACGGCTGATTGATTTTGATGATGACGCCCAAACGTATAACAGTCTCGCATGGCATGGATACCGGACAGGCAAGCCCATTCCGGCGAACGTGGAGCAGGCGCGCAAGGCTTTCGAATTGACCGAGGGCACCAGTGCCGCCGTGATCGATACGCTGGCGCGCGTGCTCCACGCTACGGGGCAGGGCGCTGAGGCCAGGGGCCTTCTGGCAGAGTCGCTGCAGCGAGACTGGGGTCCTTACGAACAGCAAAAGCTGCAGCAGGCGCAGGTGGACCTCCAGGCGGCCGATACAGAGGCCGTCCAACGCTCACCGGCCGGCTACTTGCTGCTGGCAATCCTGGTCGTCGGCCTGGGCCTGTTCGTCTGGCGGCGCCGACGGGTCGACGCCTGTGCCGAGACCGCTGGCGAGCGGGAGTTGGTTTGAATCCGGCGCAATCCCGCCCGTGGCTACGGACTGCCGGCTGAGGGGGGGGGCGGGGCTTGGGCCTCCTGCGGGGGCTTCGGGGCTGGCGCGGCGAGGAGGACGGCGACGCGGAACTCGCGATCGTTGGTGACGACCGCCTTGCGCAGAAGCTTGTTGATGTAGGTGTTCTGCCGCTCGGCGTATCGCTGGTCAAGCAGGCGGTTTTGGATTTGAAGCTGGGCCTCCTCGAAGCTCAGGCAGCGTTGCGGCTCAATCGCGTCACAGCGGACGATGAAGTACGCATCGGGGCCGGCGAGGACGTCGCTGACCTGACCGGCCGTCATCGTGAAGACGGCGTCGCAGGCCACCTTGTAGCGGTCGCGGAGGCTGTTCGGGCCGATCTCGCCCCACGCGCCACCGTCAGCGCTCTTGACGCCCTCCGAGTAGGCCTTCGCGACCGCGGCGAAGGGCACACCGCTTTCGAGTTCCCGTTGCGCGGCGAGAATCTTCTCGTGGGCGGCGAGTTTCGCGGCTTCGATCTCGGCGGAACTGGCGCGCTGGCGCGGGATCTTCAGCGCGCTCTCGTAACGGGTCTCGATCAGCGACAGACTCGCCCGCGGTTCGGTCGTGAATTCGTCGAGGTGGGCGTCGTAGTATTTCTTCAGTTCGCTTCGCGAGGGATGCTCGGCCAGCACTTTGAACTGATCGGAGAGGAACGCGATGGCCACGAATCGCCGCTTGGTCTTCATGCGGTATGTCTCGACCGTCTCGCCCTTCGTGGCCAGGTGTTCTTCGAGCTTCGCATGCAGACCGCCGAATTCGTGGTTGACGCGTTCCTGAATGACGGCATCGACGCGCTTGTCAATCTGCTCTTCCTGTTCCTCGGTGAATGTGCGGCTGGCTTCCTGAAAGAGGATGACTTCCGAAATCTGCCGCCGCATCTCATCGCGAACGGTCCGGTCGAGCTTGCCGAAGTATTCTCGCGGGGGCAGCGCCACCGCCGCGGCTTCAAGCTCGTCACGGATGGTCGCGAGGATGTCTTCGACGGTGATCGCCTCGCCGTTGACGAACAGCACGGTGCCTGCGACGGCCTGCGGGTCGCGAACGA
>JAFGKA010000464.1 GCA_016928855.1 Phycisphaerae bacterium | reverse complement strand
TGGCCGGGATAGCCGACGCGCTTACCGGGGCCGAACAGCCGCTCGATCAGGTCGGCCTTGCGCCGGGCGACGTCGAGCAGCGTGGTCTTGCCGGTCGCCTTGGCGTAGGCCACCGCCGCCTCGAACATGTGGCCGGCGCAGTAAAGTTCGTGCCGGACGAAGAGGTCGGTCCACTTCTTGTCAGGCTCGACGAGCGTGTAGTACGTATTGAGATAGCCGTCCGGCTGCTGGGCCGCCGCGATCAAGTCGATAATCGCGTCGGCGCGGGCTTCGAGCTTCGGGTCGGGATACTGCGCCAGCGCGTAGGCCGCCCCCTCGAGAACCTTGTACACGTCGGAATCGTTGAAGTAGATGCCCTCGAACTTGCCTTCCATCCTGCCGGCGGCCTTGGCGAAGTTGCTGATCCGCCCCGTCTGCTCGCACCAGTCGAGGTTGTGCGGAAGCGTCCGCGTCCGATTGGTCTCCAACCGCGGCTGCCAGAACGCGTCGGCGACTTTGACGTCCGTAAACGGCACCGGCCGCAAGCGTGGCTCGGCAGCGCTGGCCGCCGCCACCGGCCACAAACCCGCCATCGTCGCCACGAGAAACGCCGCGCACCGACTGCGAGCAGCCAGCATGTGCTTATCCTTTCTCGTCTCACCATCCGGAGCCATGGGCCCCTCGAAACGGCATCCGCAGAATGGTGCCTTAGTCGGCGTCCGGTGGGCCTAATGGAGCCGAATCTCTGAAGGCTTCCATCGCCTCAGCATCGACCAGATCCCTCGCCCGCCCGGATGCCTTCTTGTTCCGGATCAGGTCGTCCACCGACAGGATGCGAACAGGAATACCATCACAGTCGAACTCGATCGACCGCTGAAAGGCATCCTCAAATCCCAACCCGGAAACGCCGGTGAGAATATCGATCCGCCTGGGAGCCACGCCGATCTGGAAGACCGTATCATCGTTCTCGAAGTCAGATTTCGTAACCTGCTGCAACGGAGCACCAAAACGTTCGACCGCACGTAACACGGCGTCCGCGTTGCCCGGCGAGGGCATGACCCAGATGTCGATGTCCATCGTCGCGCGCGGATACCCATGCACGGCCATCGCATACGCACCTACGAGTAGGAACTTAACCTTTTCGTCGGCTAAGGCGCGTAACATGTCTCTGTAATCTTGATTCAACATCGTAACGCTTACTCAGCGACACCACTTCCACGGTCAGTGGCCAGACCATGTTCATGCGTTCGGCCATCGTGCCCGGCACATAGTCGTCATCCGTTGGGTCCGACAGTCGTCTTACACGTGTCTGTGACCTTTCCATGTCTACACTCTACCGCTTCGAGCGGCAGTCCGCAACGACGCCGACGACGGCAAGCCCGATGCCCGGTCTTGTGCCGCGCGGCGAGAACGGCGCTACGCCTTTGCGCCCGACGCACAGCCTGTGCAGCCGTCCCAGCAGAACGTGCACAGTTTCTTCTTTGGCAGCCCAATCGCCGCGACGAGGTCGCTGAGCCGTTGGTACTTGAGCGTCGTCAGGCCCAGTCGCTGGCGGATGCGCTCGACCATGGCAGCGTACTTTTCGGAGTCGCAATCCGCGTACTCGTTGAGGCACACGTCGTCATTCCCTTCAATCTCACGAATGGCCCGCCGGCCCGCGAGATCCAACTCCGACTTCGACCGTGAGAAATTCAGGAAGCGGCATCCGTGAATCAGCGGCGGGCACGCCGGCCGCATGTGCACCTCTTTCGCGCCGTAGTCGTAGAGGCGCTGGATGGTGTCCTTGAGTTGTGTGCCACGGACGATCGAATCCTCGCAGAACAGCAGCCGCTGGCCCTGGATCAGATCCCGCACCGGGATCAGCTTCATGCCGGCCACGAGATCGCGCATCGCTTGGTCCTGCGGCATGAAGCTCCGAGGCCATGTTGGCGTGTACTTGACGAAGGGGCGCGCGTAGGGCACCCCCGCCGTATTGGCATAGCCAATCGCGTGGCCCGTGCCGGAATCGGGCACGCCCGCGACGACGTCCACCTCGATATCATCTCGCTGCGCCAGCAGCGCGCCACAGCGATAGCGGGCGGCCTCGGCGTTGATGCCCTCATAGCTCGACGCGGGATAGCCGTAGTAGACCCAGAGGAACGAGCAGATCTGCATGGTATCGCCCGGCGGCCGCAACTGCTCAACGCCCTCGGTGGTGCATCGCACGATCTCGCCAGGGCCAAGGTACCGGTCAATCTCGTAGCCAAGATTCGGAAACGCGCACGTCTCCATCGTGACCGCGTAGGCGCCGGCTTTCTGGCCGATCACCAGCGGCGTACGGCCGAGGCGGTCACGAGCGGCATAAATGGCATCGTTGCTCAGCAGCACGATCGAGCAGGAACCGTCAATCACGGATTGGGCGTTTTGGATACCCTCTTCGAAGGAAGCTTCCTGGTTAATCAGCGTCGCGACGAGTTCGGTCGGATTGATCTCACCGCCGCTCATCTCGGAGAAGTGCGTACGGCGTTTACCGAAGGCCTGTTCCGCCAGGGCGCCGAGGTTCTGGACCACACCGACAGTTGCGATGGCATAGACGCCCAGATGGCTGCCGATGATCAGGGGCTGATCCTCGAAGTCGCTGATGACGCCGATCCCGCAGCGACCGTGC